>CAIWHS010000263.1 GCA_903912515.1 uncultured Planctomycetaceae bacterium | reverse complement strand
GTCTGGAACCAAGCCGACGCCTGTGGCTTTCAGTTCGAGGACCAAGACACCTTTATCGGCTTGCCGTTCATCGAGGGTTTGGGTGATCGACAATTTTTCGACCGGGCGCATATCACCATTTTTGTCATGGCAATCGATTGGTACGATAGGACTTTCGACCGGCATGACAAAAAAACCTGAAGTGTCGAGGAAGTCCATGTCGAGCCTTAGGGGTGGTATGGCATCGACTTGAGGGCCACGGGGCTTCAAGAGGACATAGGCATAGGGTGTGTATCGCCAGCCGAAGTCTTTAGTAGCCCTGGAGCTGACTTTTTCGTCTCTAAAGGTGATGGATAGCACCTCAAACTGCTCTTTGAGGGCTTCGCGGGCAGCGGTTTCGAACCGGTCGCGGTAATCGGCAGTGGGGCGACCGTAGTTGTAAGAGAACGACATGCGGTTCTGGTTTTGCAGGTAACGACCGAAGCCGCCTGATTCGCGCTCGATGTCACGGGTGTGGCGAATGTTGACAAACAGGCCAAAGGGGCGACCACTGCCGACTCGGGATGACCCGTCGACCACAGAATCTAGCTTAATTTCGGTAACCAGATCTTTGTAGTAGTCGAAAACTTTTTTCGCCTCGACCGCCTGTTTGTGATCGCCGACTATTTGAAAACCGGCCTTCAGGTAGTTGAACTTCACATGGGGCTTGGCGCCACTCATGCGGATGAACAGGTCATTGGCAAAGCGGCCCATGTGTTTTTCGGCCAGCTCGCCCGGAAGAGCCTGAATAGCCTTTCGAATTTGGGGCGGCTGTTTCCAGTCTGGTTGTCTATCTTCGGTAATCATGCCTAGATCAACCGCGCCCAAGGCTGCGGCAAACCATTGCTCGTAAACTGTTATGGATTGCTCGTTGTCTGAAAGTTTGGGGGCAACCTTCGCATACTCGGCGGCTGCTTTTTGGTAGACCTTGAAAGCCTCGTCGCGGGCGGTGGAGAAAGTGGCTGACTTGCCCAATTCTTGGCGGTAGTTCAACTCATCGTGCATGAGGCCAGCACGGGCGGCCAGTAGTGCCCAGTGATCGGGGTATTTGGCCATGCCATCTTTTACAACCCCTTGGGCAACCTGGTAGCCGCGAAGAACTTCGGCCTCGATATCCTTTTTGTTGCGCTTGGTCTTGTTGCGCTCTTGATTTGCCGGTTCGCGCCAGAGGCTGGCCATGTTGACCCGCATTTGGTCAGCCAGGCCCGCCAGTGTTTTAGGCTTGAGGGCGGCCATGGAGCCGAAAACAGCCTCAATGGACTCGGTTTTGTATACTTCTGAGGAACTATGGCAGGCAGTGAAGGCCTTGACCAGAAGCTCATCGTCGAGTTCACCGGCTCCGGCGGGCAATTTTCTGATGCGGGCAGCCCACTTGGAAAGGTCTTCCAGGTTGCGTTCTTGCTTGGAACGGGTGAGAGGAATGGTCTCGGCACGCTGTTCCATGCCAAAAAACATCCATGAGTAGCGGTTCTCGTTACGGGCGGCGTTGGGATCGTGATTGCGGGTCCAGACTTTCAGGAACTCTTTGACGAGCTCCTTGCCCTCGGCGGGTTGGGCCTCAACCATCTGCTCGATCAATGGGAAAGCCTTATCTTCCTCATTGACTTTTAGGTGAAGGCGGGCGGCGACATCGGCCAGTTTGGGCTTGAGGCCGGGATCGAGAGCGGCAACCCATTCGGAGGTTGGGGTGGCCTTGAGTATATCAGCGACAGCAATCGCCTTGGGCGCGTTGGGCTGCATCATCATCATGCGAGTTTGAGGATCGTCATCATCGCTTGAGGAAAAAAAGATGTTGCCATAAACATCCCGGCGCAATCTTGGGTTACCCGAGGATCGGTCAAACCGCTGGGAAAATTCGGCTTCTTTTTGCCAGCCGATGGCTAGCAGGGTGAGAGCGGGGGCCCATTCCTTGGCATTTTGTGGAGAGGCCTTGAGCAGTGCATCCACCGCTGTGTGGGACAATTTTAGCGCTCCCAAACGCTCATCGGACAAGGTAGGCTTGGTTGAAAGTCCCTTTGAGACCATGGCGCCTATGGAGGCCAGTATTTCCTGGCCGCGGCCGGTATTTTTAGTGAAACTAGCTGCCAGCCATGCCTGCCCAAGCTCTTCGCGAAGCTTTGGGGCGAGTTCAACGGCCCGAAGAAGTGCTTCTTCCTTTTCATCGGACGATCCATCGGGAACAGCTAAAACCGCCTGCACCGCTTCCCAGCCCCGTTCCAAATTGCCCGCCTTGGCTTCCTTCGCATGGAGAGACAAGTAATGCCTGGTGAGGAGGTTGAGTGCCTCGAGATCTTTTGCCTGTTGGGCTTGCGCTACTGTGGGCAGAAAATCCCCTGCGAATTCGGGCATGCCAGCGCTCATGAGCAAACGGGCGATTTGCCTTTTTGTCATAACGGCCTGCCCCTCGGGTTTGGCGGCCTCCACCTTCAAGCGGGTGATGGCGATTTCAGGCAGCGTTCCTGATTGGACAGTGGCCTGCAAAATGGCACCCCATAGGGCAAGTTTTTCGCGATCTGCATTTTTGGGGGCCTCCTTTTTTAAGGGTGGGGCAGCCGAGGCGATTCCGAATAAATCCTCCAGGGAAAAGCTGTTTTTCTCGGCGTATTGCATGGCGAGCGGGCTGATGGGCGCGGAAACTTCCACACCACCCGCAACCGCTCTTGAAGTCACTGCTTGCTGAATTGGCGGGCCTTGCTGCAGGTTTTGCAGCAGTTGCACGTAGGCGGGCTGAGCTTCGTCCTCTGGAAGGGAAGCCAGGTAGGTTTTCACCTCTGGCCATTTGCCCAATGTGACAGCCCTTTGAAATGTGGCCATTTCCTTATCAAGCTCGATGGACTTGGGGTCTGGCGCCTTGGAATTAGCGTCGGTACCTATCGGCTTTTCTTCGGTTGTGGTGGGTTGTTGTGGAGCCCATGCCTTGAGGATTGTTGAGGGGCGGCGGTCAAAAGTGAGTGCGCGAAGGCGATTGATGCGTGTGGCAGCTGGACTGGGAGCATTGGAAGGCTGAGCCTGAGCAGGTGCGGGGGTAGAAGTTGAACTTGGCTTGGTGGCCGAGGTGGTTAGCTTGGCGGCAGATGTTTGCACCTGAGCCGGAACTACGAGAACAGGCGTGGCGGGCGTTTGGGCCAACAGGCTTGATGTGCTCAGGGCGATTAGAAACAGGGGCAGGTTCTTCCTCACGGCATCAACCTCTACTCAACAATCTGGAATTTTTCAAAAGTGGTCAGATCAGGGAAGTGGCATGATCAACACAAACCAAGCCCGAAGGACCCGGACCGGCATGCCGGGGGGACCTCTCGGGCTTGGGGAGGTAAGCCGAAAAGGGAGGGTCAACTTAACTTAGTGGCCGCTGTCATCGATGGGGGGAGCGCCACCACCGGTTCGGACATCCTGATTTTTGGGGAGAGGGCCTTTGGAAGGGTTGCGACCAGACCGGCCGCTATTGCACCCTTGTCACTGCGATGGCAGAGGCAAGCCCTGCAACTCGGACAGGTCGATACGGGCCAGCCGGATGGAAGCTTCGAGATCTTCACCGTGCTTTTTGGAGGCAGTTGAGTCGCCTTTTTTGGCGGCCTCTTCAGCAAGCATTTTGTAATTTTGCCGAGCGGATTCGGCCTCGGGTTCCCAAACCTCGCGGCCTTGGCCTTCGAGTCGCATTAGCCAAGTCATGTAGTACTGACTGTTGGCTTGGGCGGAACGGGCATCGGCCAGTAGCTTTTGGTCGGCCGTGGGGTCGGCGGTCAGTTCATCGACCATGGTGCGGAGGTCGGTGTGGGCCTCGGGCAACTGTTTGTTGAGCATTTGGGCTTTTGCTTTTTCCAGCCGGATTTTACGGGCCTGAGCAGTGTAGCCTTCGGGCAAAACTTTGAGTGCCGCCTCGTATTGGTCGATTGTGGTGGCGTAATCTTGTTGAGCAGCGCTTTTTTCGGCGCTGCCGATATGCTGGGCCGCAAGATCGAGTTTTGAATGGGTAACACCCGGGCCATAGCAATGGGCCACCGCCCCGGCGATGCCGAGCAGCAACCAACCCGTTAAAAGCAAGATGCGAAAAGCCATGTTTTCACCTCACCTTCCGATTTTGAACCATCCATACCTTTAAAAATTTTACCACGCCAGAACCGGATGGAAAAACCACAACCTTGAAATTTCCGGGATAAAAACCTGAATAATTGCGGTTTTTCAAGTTTTTATCGTCCGAAAGCAGGTTTTGGGGCAGGTTGGATGGGAATTCGCCTGCCAGGTTCCCAGCCCGTACCTAAGGCTGTCAATGAAAATTGCAGCAGGGCCAGGGCTGCCAGGCCGAGGCCGGTGCAAAAGAGGGCCAACTCGCGAAGGGTCCATTGATCGCCGCCTTTTGGCTTGGCCCGCTCATCGAGAGTGGAGACCAATTGGGTTGCCAACTGTTTGTCGTTGCCATTGTGGTAGGCACCGGACAAACGGACAGCCACCTGCCTGAGGGTGGAGACATCTTGACGGGTGGTGTGTCCGCCCAGGGCTTTGCCAACGGTGGGGTTGCCAACCCCCACCATGACAACATTTTTACCGATGCTTGGTGGCATTTTGGGAATTCCGGTGGCGGGAACGGTGTCGCCATCGGTTACCACCATCAACACCGCCGAGTTTGGCGGCCATTTTTTGGCGATTTTGGCAGCCTCTTCCAGACCTGCAAACAAATTGGTATCGCCAGGCTTGAAGGCGTGGCGCATGGGTAATTCGGTGAGGATATTTCGCACCACCTCGCGATCCACGGTGTCTAACACGACGGGTTTGGCTTCGGAGGCAAAAGCGACAACGGTGGTTTTGTAGCGCTCGGACTGGACACGGTCAAAAAAGGACTGGATCAGGTCGGCAGCCCTTTGGGAACGCTTTTGCTTCCCTAGAGGGCCCGCATCCTCAACCTCCATGCTGCGTGAGACATCGAGAACCAAGACCAGGTGGCGATAATCGCCATCTCTTATTTCACCGGGCTTATGTGTGGAGGGGGGCAAAACAAGGAGCATTGTCAAACCCCATGCGGCAATGCCCAGGGCAAGAACCCGAAAAACGGGGGCCAAAAACGCAAGAAACTGTAATTTTCTGGCCGGACCGAAAGCAAGGGGTGCCAAGCGCAACACCTTGGACAGGTGGAACAATTCGGCAACTGTGGCCAAAAGAACCACCGCACCCGCGACAGCCAAGGCCAAGAGCAAAGGATCGCCAGACGCAATACCGTCCAATCCAATCGCAGATAGCGGCTTATTCACCATGGGTTGTACCTCAATCCCAACAGTGAAAGCGCACCCGCAACCAGCAAGGCCAACCCTGCGGCGGCAAACGGTTCGTGATAATCAACTGTGTCGACGAATGTGGGAGTGAGCTTTGCCTGATTCATCGCATCGATTTTTTTGAAGACTGCAGGCAAGGCCTCCGGATCATCGGCCCGAAAGGCCTCCCCATCGGTGAGCCGGCAGATGTTGATCACCTCGGCCTGGGGCTCAAATCCGCCGACAATGATGCAGAAGACGCTGACTTGCTCGCCTTTCAGTTCGCGAACCAATTCGGAGGCATTATCGACCAAGTCGGGGCTGAAGCCATCGGTAACGACAAGGATCATCTTGTCCCCCTCGTCGCGGCGGCGCAATTCAGCCTTACACCCCCGCATGGCCTTGGCGATGGCTGTGCCCATGAAGGGGGCCGGGACTGTTTCGGGACGCATGAACGGTGGCGAGCAACGGATGGCGCTGGGATCGGTTGTCAGTGGCACCCAATGGACGAAGGCGTCGCCAAAGAAAGTGAGACCGAACGCATCGCCTTTGCGGTAATCGAGGAACTTGTCGATCGCCTTCATGGAGGCATCGTAACGGTTGCCATCGCCGAAAGGGGCCAGCATGCTACCTGAAACATCAACAGCAAACTGGATGTTAGTCATGGACCGTTTTTGGGTGGGGGGGCCGTTGCGCTGGGGCCCGGCGAGGATACAAATTGCCACTGCCAAAAGCAGTGGAGGCACAGTTTCGGCGAGGCTGATCAACGCCCAAACCCAGCGCCCGCGACCCGCACGGGCTTGATCGAGCGGAAGCACCACCCTGCGGGAGGGCATAAGCCAAGGTTTTGCCCAAACCCAAGAAAGCAACAGAGCGGGCAAAACGAGGGCGAAAAGCAGCGCTGGATGCGCAAACTGAGGCCAGATCAAAGGAAAGCCATGAAAAATCAACCCAAGCCCCCCGTG
>CAIWHS010000262.1 GCA_903912515.1 uncultured Planctomycetaceae bacterium | reverse complement strand
TGTTACTCAGATTTCAAGATCTTTGATAATTGCCCCATGGTTTTGAGCCTTGGCAATCCAGGCCCCATAAACGCACTCCTCGCGCAGTTGGTTGAAAACCCATTCTGCTTTTTCATGGTTATCGATCAGTGCGAAAACCGCCGGCCCCCAACTGCTTTGGCCGCAGCCCTTGATTCCCAAAGCAAAAAGGCGGTCGATCAAGCCGGCAATTCTGGGAGAGGAATAGGCTCCCCCTTGCACCTTCGCAAAGGAGTCTCCGGCCAAACGATTAAACTCATGAACCGCTTCGCAAAGGGTCTGAAAATTACGTGAACGAACCGCCGGAAGAATAGACCCACGGGCTAATTTTTCCATTGTATTGGAAACCCGATCGGAGCTTTCCAACCGCTCGAATGCCTGTTTTTCACGGTTTCCATGCCAAGCCCCCGGTTCCTCTGCCAAAAAGACCAAAATGGGCCAATCTTCTGGGAAATCCTCGCGGCATTCTGGCCATTCGGCTTTTGGAAAACCACCATCCGGTAGATGCCCCGGGTCTAAAAGTAAACCACCTTGAGCAAACCCTTGGCA
Organism: uncultured Planctomycetaceae bacterium; assembly: GCA_903912515.1. Taxonomy (GTDB): domain Bacteria; phylum Planctomycetota; class Planctomycetia; order Gemmatales; family Gemmataceae; genus UBA6894. Next base: position 15,547 of record CAIWHS010000262.1, on the reverse strand, counting down.
GCCCAAGCTGGACCGAAGAGCCCGACCGGCATGGCGTGCCAAAAAGGTCACCTCTTCAGAATGCCCGGCAATTCGCGCCAAGGCCCAGGCAATGGCAAGGCCAAGTTGAGTGCCACTTCCCAAACCGCAATGGGCAGGCGGGGCCGATTCAACCTCAAGGCGGATGGGTCCAAATGTAGACAGTCCCTCAGATTCCGTCGCAGTTTTGTATCTCTCGAAAAAAATCTCCATGCGTTTTGCAAATGGACCCATAAATTCTGTGGTATCTGCACTTTCAGCCAGCAAATTCACTCCTGGCCCGGTTAGTGTGAGCCCCATTCCGCCAAAAGCCCGGCTACCATCCGCTCTTGGGACAGGACGCAAAAGGCCCCAATGAAGCCGGGTTGGCGTGTTAACTCTTAACTTCATGACCGATCCACAGCTTGGTCATTCTTTCCTAAGCCCAGCACGTTTCTAAGCAATTCAAAGGCCGTCTTTTCATCTTCTCCCCCAGTTTTTTCAACCAAGGGCACCAATCGGGCAAATTGGTCGGCCAAATCGACCGGATTCAGCAAATGCCTGCGACTATACAAAATTGCCCCTTCAATAATCGCATGGCGGGCCCTATTGAAAGCACCCATCTCACGTAGGTGCTTGCGGTTGACCACTTGGCATGTCAAACGCGATCTCTGGGCGGATAGATCACTGGCAATTACCTGAAATTCCAATGTCCGACAGGCACCGCCAATTATCCAACCTTGAATCACATCTGCGGGGAGCCAATCAACTTGTGGTTGATCTAGCAGAGACTTGACAAAGAAAAAGACCTGATCGGTTATGTGAAACACCCCCCAAGGATGGGATAGCAGATTAGCCAGGGTGGATGACCCTTGAAATGGGGCTAGTTCAAAAAAAGCATCCCCTTCCCCATTGGCGAAGCGAGGCCCCATGGGAGCCAGATGACGCGTCCCATCAGGCCCCAAGGTTGATACCAAGCCTTCAAAAACAATTGCCATCCAAACGCCCTTTTTGCCCGACCGGCCCGCACCCACGACCAAAAAATCCGATTAAAAGCAACTAGGCTTGCCTCGGTTTGCCCAATTCGCCTTCAAGCGGGGCCACAATATTCTTATTCTATCTTTCCTGATGCTTTGCCCCCGGGTTGCCGGGAATTGGTCCCGGCCCGGAAGAAATTATGTTGGAAAACGCCCCCATCCGCACAGTCACCCTCAACGGGATCACCGTTGAGGGTTATTCCCGGGCCGGAGTGCAATCTTATTGGCGGGTTCCAGAACTCAAATTGGGTTTCGACTTGGGAGCCCAACCCTGGTCCTTCATGACAACAGCCAACTGGTTTTTGACTCATGTGCATATCGACCACATGGCAGCCTTGCCGCTTTATGTGGCAAGAAGACGCATGATGAAAATGGAACCCCCAAAAATTTATGTTCCCGCCTACGCCTTGGATGACCTTCGGCGAATCCTGATGCTTTTTCAAAAGCTTGATCGCTGCCGGATGGTTTGCGACCTTGTTCCGGTTGAACCTGGGCAGGAAGTCGGGCTTTCCCGCGAACATGTAGTCACAGTTCACAAGATGGAGCACACCGTCCCTGCACTTGGATTTATTGTCTGGGACCGCAGAATGAAGCTTAAAGAAGAGTTTACCGGCCTTCCGGGCAATCAAATTCGTGACCTGAAGCTTTCGGGAATTGAAATTACCAAAGAAGTCCGAATTCCCATCGTGGCCTATACAGGAGATACCAGCCCTGGAGGCCTCGATAACAATCCCGATTTTTTTGAGGCTCGTTTACTTATCACAGAAATGAGTTTTTTCCGTCAAAATCATAAGCGATCCAAAGTGCATCGCTTTGGGCATATGCACTTGGATGATTTTATTGAGCGGTCTGATCGATTTCACAACAACCACATCCTATGCGGACACGCAAGCACGAGATATACGGACGAAGAAATCACACGCATTTTCAATAAGAAAATACCGCCAGTTTTAAAAGGTCGTATTCAGCTTTGGCTGTAGTAAGGCTATTCCTTAGAAACAAAACCCAGCCTTATGCCCATACGCCCCATTTTACGGCTTGATTATTCTTTGGGTCCACCATATCCCACTGAACGGTAATAATTCCTCCCGCCCGATTGCGGGTCATCAGAGACAACTTGGCCCCGTGTTAAAGCAGAGGCAAAGAATCATTTTGGTAGTTATCGCCACCTGCTGTGCTCAGGTGGGTTGCAGTTCATTCCCTTTAGCCAGTAAACCAACCGCAGGTTCACTCGAAAAAAAAACAATTACCGCATTAGAGAATAAAAATAACTTACCCTCGCCCAGCCCGGCCGTCAGTAACCAAAAAACAGCACCCGAAATCCTTGGCACTCAAATCAATGTGGATGCCACTACAGAATCTATGGGGCAAATCGGAAAACAGGATGTAAACGTTGCAGAGCAAGAAATTTGCCCGGCACTCGAAGTGGCCTCAAGAATTTTTCCGGGTGGAGCACAATCTGCCCCTCAAAGTGGTGTGATTCTAGCAAACTTGGGTTCAAACTCACCGACGAAGAGCAGCGCGATGGCACAACCCACCTTGCCTGTGGTCCAGCCTATAAATCAGCCCGCATTTCCAAAAAATCCTGACAAGCTCCCGCCTCCCGCTGCAATCCCCTCAGCACTAGATTCACCTGTTCAAAAAGCTTCAAAACCTAATCTCTCGAAGGAAAACCAACAGCCTAACCATTTGGCCACAAACTTGCTCGCCACGGAAGTCACTCCCGCTGGCGAAGAACGATTTCAGTTCACCAAGCTGGTTCTATGTAAAAAAGTTGAAGGATTTGGCAAATATGATCCAGCAGGGCCGGGTTACAAATTCAGTCCGGGATCCAAAGGATTTCCCGGGGAGCGGGTATTGGTGTATGCGGAAATGAAAAATCCTCCATGCTACACCGCACAAGATATTTATCGAACAAAGTTATCCGGTGAGGTGGAAATACTCCGCCAAAGTGATCAATCCGTAGTTTGCAAACTTGGTTTCCCTGAACGGGAAGACAGTTCCCGAACCGACCGAAAGGATCACCACCTGGTTTACTCTTTCCATGTGCCACCAAGCCTGCCTCCTGGCACTTATAAATTACGGGTAAATGCCCGTGATTGCTCGAAAAATGGCTCTCAATTGAAGGATGGCATTCACTCGGCCAAGTCATGTGGGCAAGCCAGCGCCTGGGTTGATTTCCAAGTGGATGTTGGCAGAACTGATGCTGACTCTTCCAAAGATTGCGACAATTTGTCAAAAGGCGGAGGCAACACGCCATGAAACTTTTATTTATACACCGGGCACTAACCTTTGGCGCCTTGGCATTGCCGGCATTACTAAGCCCACAGGAATCTTTTGGGCAGTCGCCCATCAAATCTCGGATTGCCTTATTTTCCTCGCCTGAAACAGATGAAACGCCGACTCCCAAAGTGCCGGTAAGGCATACCCGGTCCAAAGATTTTGTGCTTCCCTTCAACCTCACCGAATCTGAGAAATTAACAGTAAAAGAGGTGCAATTGTACGTTAGAACCCCGGACAGTCCTTGGCAACGCAGGGCAAGCGCTGGTCCTAGTGAAGGCAAATTCGAGTTCAAGGTGGTGGAAGAAGGTGAAATCTGGTTTGCGGTGGTGACCTGCGAAAACAACGACCAGACAAATCCTGCCGATCCCCGCAACATGCCCCCGGCCCTGCGGGTAGTGGTGGATAGCACTCCGCCTACCTTTCAAATGTCAGCAGAGCAAGGAAAACCGCCCGTCAATCAACCTTTACTGCGCCTGTTGGCTCAAGATCCCCAACTCGAAGCCGGTTCTCTCACTGTGGCCTGCATGACTGGCGGCACTTGGCACAGGCTGGAATCGTTGATGGGTGAAGATAACTTATATGCCCTGCCACCCTCCGTAACCGGCACCTGGAAAATACGCGCGGTTTGTAGGGATATGGCTGGTAATCAAGGAAATTTCGAGGGGCAGTTCCCCACAATAGAAGATAAAAAAGTGCTGCCTTTAGCTGCTGCGAACAACCCTTCGGCGCCGCAGCCAACAGCCTCCATGCCTGAAAAAAAACCTGATTCACAGATGCCGGCAACTGTGCCACCAACCGACCAAAAAACTTCCCAAAAGGCTGCAGTTTCCTCAGGAAATATCGCGGGAGAACCAAAAGCACCTGCCAAACCCGAAACAACGGCTCCCCCGATTCCCAACAAGGTTTTAGTTAATTCCATCCAGGCACAACTTGAATATGCGGTTGAAGAAGTTGGCCCATCGGGTATTGGCAAAGTTGAGATTTGGTTCACCCAAGACGCCGGCCTGAACTGGAAGCTGCTAGCTGAGGACAAAGACGCCAAAAGCCCTGCTGATTGCAAATTACCCGGGGAAGGTGAATTCGGCATCACCATGGTTATTACCAACGGTTCCGGTGCCGGCGGGAGGGTTCCCACCCCCGGTGAAGTACCGGAAATAATTCTGGAAGTTGATACAACCAAACCGACCGCCAAACTTAATTATGCCCAAGTGCTAGCAACTGAAAGCGGCAAAGGGCCTGCCCTTTTCACTCGATGGGAAGCCAAAGACAAAAATCTTGGAGAACGGCCTATCCGTTTGCTGATGTCAGATTCCCAATCGGGGCCATATCTGCCCATAGCAGACACGCAGCCCAATTCAGGCGAATTCAAATGGATGATCCCTGCTAACTGTCCGCCAAAACTTTTTTTGCGTCTTGAAGTTCTGGATAAGGCAGGAAATGTAACATTCGTGGACCACCCAGCAGCGGTTCAAATGGACCCGTCTCGGCCTAAAGGCCGGTTACTGACTGCTAAACCAGGTAAATCCGAAACTTTAGAAACCAGCGAAAAACCAATTGACAAAAAAATTGCAGAATATGACCCCAAATTAACTCCTGCCTCATTTGAAAATCCGGTTCCCAAAAATCTTCCTAAATTGGAAACACCATCCCCTTCAGAAATCCCATTGGCAACGCCCACCCCCGCAGTGCCATCAGGTCAGGGGTCATCTACTGAAGCGATGGGAACATTTCTGCCCAAAACTATTCCGCCTCTGATACCTTGATAGCATTTATTTTTACCCAGAAAGGTGGCTTAAAGGGCATCAAACTTGAACTGGCATGGCAGCTGAAATTTCGTCGCAACTCCGGACTGGATCTTCACTTCCGCAAGAATATGATGGGCAATTTAGACGAATTTTAATGACTACGCCAATCACCCCAGCTTTCCAGACCCCCTAATTCCATTAAATCCCGCATTTCTTGCGCTTTCCCCGTTGATTCCCCCGTCCGTTGCCTCCTTCCCAACCGTTGCAAGCGGTTCCGGAAATGCAAATCTGACCAATTTTGGCTCAAGTCTTCCTTCGGATGCGTTGACACCCCCTTTTTGCCACAACTAAACTGCCTCAGAAGGTCAGGGCCTGCATTTCAAATTGTTTTGGATTGCTGGCTCGGGCTAGGAAGGCTCAACCGGACTTGGATGTACCAAGGTATCCGGATGCCAGGCAGGCAGTCCCTCCTAGGCGGGGTGGTCATGGCTCAAACCAGTTTGCGCGACAGCGGAATTCGTCCGATGGAAGGCTTCTATGCCTCCGAAGTCCGCATGCCCCGTCCGCGGCCCATGCAGACTTTTCTTCCAATGGGCTACGAGCCCAATTATCCTTATCCTCTTATTGTTTTCTTGCACGGTCACGGGTCCAGCGAAGAGCGGGTTCTGAAGCTGGCCCCCAAGTTGAGCCGTCGGAACTTCATTTGCATTGCACTGCGCGGCAATGAAGTGGCTGAAGCCCGTGGCAACGGCAAGATCGGTTATTCATGGAACCTGGGCGATTCAGCCGTTGAAGATTATGTCTTCAAGTCCATTGAACAAACTCGCCGTCAATTCCATGTGCACTCGGAACGCATTTTCTTAGCCGGAATTTGCGAAGGCTCAAGCCAAGCCTACGGACTGGCCATGGCCAATGGCCCGTCCTTTGCCGGGGTGATTTCGCTTAACGGTTGCATGCCCAGAGTGAATCGCCCCCTTCTTCGCCCTAATGCCGTTCGCCACTTGCAGGTGTTCATTGGTCATGGTGTGGCCAACTCGGTTACCCCCATGAGCATGGCTCGTGAGGATCACAAACTTCTCTACTCCGCGGGCTTGGATGTGTCCTTCAACAGCTACGCAACTAACCACCGGATTCACGAAAACATGCTCCGCGATGTCAACCGATGGGTGATTGACCGTATTCAAAAAATGGATGCCTAGGTCTTGCCAAGAGCTTAAATTCTAAATGATTTGAAAGGCGCACTTTAATCGGTGCGCCTTGATTGTTTTCCCACCTTGCTAGCAAAGCATAAGGCCGGCTTGGTATTATGAACAAAGTCTTTATTGCTTTGGAATAGTCCCGGCCTTTTGTGTTTGCGAGGTTTCTCTTGAGTTCGACCTCCCTAAACCCTTCTTGCCCATTTTGCCACCGGCTGTCCGATACCAACCGCGAACCTCCTGGTGAATTGGTTTGGTCTTTCCCTAACAGCATCGCGTTTCTGGGTCGGTGGCAACACTGGCAAGGATATGTGGTTCTTGTAAGCAGGCACCATTGTCGAGAGCCTATTCACCTGCAACCCGAAGAGCTGCTTGGCTTCACGCAAGAGATGTACCTACTGGCACGGGCAGTGGAGAAGGCCTTTGCCCCCAATAAGCTCAACTACGAGTTGCTGGGTAACCAAGTGGAGCATCCCCACTGGCATATTTTCCCGCGTTATGCCAATGAGGCGGAACGGCTACAACCGGTTTGGGTTGTTATTTCCGCTGCCGAAACAGCATCGAACTGCAAGGAAGAAATAGCCATGCTTGAAGCGGGCGAATTGCAAAGAACTGAAATCTGCCACAAGCTGAAAACCACTCTGAAGCTCCTGAACGCGCCAAGGAATCCGGAGTAGCCATGGCAAATAAGGGTCAAAACCAATTAAAAATCCGGCTTGCAACGCGTGGTTCACCTTTGGCCCTTTGGCAGGCTCACCATGTTTCGGGCCTGTTGCAATCCAAAGGAATTCAAAGCGAGCTGGTTCTGGTCCAAACCAGGGGCGATCAGGTTCAAGATAAACCGCTGAGCCAGATTGGCGGGGATGGCCTTTTTACCCGCGAGGTTCAGCATGCGGTACTGGATGGGCGAGCCGATGTGGCTGTGCACAGTCTGAAAGACCTACCAACCCTGCAAGATTCTCGTTTAAGCCTTGCGGCAATACCAAAACGCGGGCCAAGGGGTGATGTTTGGCTTTCACCGCAATTCGGACAATTTCAGGAATTGCCTAAAGGGTCGGTTATTGCCACAGGAAGCCTGAGAAGGCGGGCTCAAATGCTGCACCAGCGGCCTGATTTGAAAATGGTTGGTCTAAGGGGAAACCTGGGAACCCGCTTAGGCATTTTGGAAAAGGGTAAAACTCCGGACGGATGCTCCAACCTTGATGGCATGGTTTTGGCTGAAGCCGGACTGGTTCGCCTTCAATTGGGTAGCCATATCCGCCATGCGATGGACCCAAGCTGGATGCTGCCGGCAGTGGGTCAGGGAGCACTGGGCCTCGAATGCCGTGCTAATGATTCATCAACCATGACAATCTTGGCTCAATTGAATGATGCGGAAACTCGTTGTGAGGTTCTGGCCGAGCGACGCATGCTGGCCGCTTTGGGAGGCGGCTGCCTGATTCCAATTGGCTGCCTCGCAATGATTGAAAATGGTGTGCTTCTACTCCGCGCAGCGGTTTTAGATCCGGATGGTAAGCGCCGGATTGCGGCTGAGAACCAAGGTCCAGACTCAAGCCCCGAAAAATTAGGGGAAGAGTTGGCAAATATTTTAATGAGCCAGGGTGCAGGGGAACTCCTTTCCCAAATCCCCCTAACCCAATCGCTAGAGGCCACCCCATGAGCAAGTTTCCGGCCCCTGAGATTTTGGCTCCAGCGGGGGACAGGGCATGCATGGAAGCAGCGATTTCCCAAGGGGCTGATGCAGTCTATTTCGGGTTGGAATCTTTCAACGCCAGGCACCGTGCCACCAACTTTTCCAGCAAGGATTTGCCAGAAATAATGGGTTGGCTGCACAAATCACGCGTCCGTGGTTATGTGGCCCTCAACACACTGGTTTTCAGCGATGAATTGGCGGCAGCGGAGGATCTGCTCATTCGCATCGCCCGGGCAAAAGTCGATGCCGTGATCGTGCAAGATTGGGGCCTTGCCCGTTTGTGCCGAGAAGTGGCACCTAGTGTCGAAATCCACGCAAGCACCCAAATGACACTTTCAGAACCCCGCGGCCTCGCAATGGCTCGCGAGCTTGGCATCACCAGAGCTGTACTTCCCCGGGAACTTTCGGTGGAAGATATTGCCAAGGTGGCCGCATCAATTGATTTGCCTTTGGAAATTTTTGTGCACGGAGCTCTTTGCGTCAGCTACAGCGGGCAGTGCCTGACTAGCGAGGCAATTGGTGGACGAAGCGCCAACCGTGGCCAGTGCGCCCAAGCTTGCCGACAACCCTACGAGATGTTTGTCGATGGAAAACCCCGCGAGCGTGCCGAAGGGCCTTACATCCTCAGCCCGCTGGACATGGCCACTCCCGAATTGATTCACAAACTTGCTGAATTGGGCGTGGCCAGCCTGAAAATTGAAGGGCGCCTCAAAGGCCCGGAATATGTTGCCACCACGGTAAAAACTTACCGACAAGCGGTTGAAGCCGCACGGGAAGGCAAAGCGTTCCACCCTACAGCAACCGATTGGCACGATTTAAATTTGGCCTACTCCCGTGGCTTTTCCAATGGTTTTTTGCCCGGACTGAATCACCAAACGCTTGTACCTGGCCGGCACCCTAAGGCGCGGGGAGTCCGATTGGGGCAAGTGTTAGGGCGTGACAAGCGTGCCATTTTGGCGCGCCTCGATTCCAGTTCTCTGCCCTTGGCAGCAAGGCTACAACCGGGTGACGGGGTTGTTCTGGACGAGGGTCACCCTGAAGGACGCGAAATTGGCGGCAGGGTATGGGCTATTCGGCCGGCCAACAGAACCACCACAAAATTAGACGATATCGAATTTCTAATATGGATTGATCTGGGTCCCGATGATTTGCCACCTAGGGAAATTTTACCGGGTGCGATATTGCACAAAACCGATGGGCCAGCTTTTCGACAAAAAGTTCGTGAATGGATCCATGATGGACTGAAAAATCCAGCCTCGCCTTGGAAAATAGACTGGACTGTTTCGGGATCTCCTGGAAAGCCCTTGAAGGTAATCGCCTCTGTAGCTGGTCTGGGGGATGCCGAAGCCGAGTGGGAAGGCCCTTTATCGAAAGCTGTCAAAGCACCAGATATATCCCTGTTGGAAAATGGCCTGGGAAGTTTGGGTGGAACCCCCTACTCCCTTGGAAACATGGCTAACAACCTTGCCGATGGGCCCATGGTGCCTGGGAGCATTTTGAAAAAAATCCGTCGTGAGGTGGTTGATAAATTGGAAGCAAAACGGCTTGCCCAAGAGGATAGGCCGGGAGAGGCTTTCTCCGGCGGTTTGGCCAAACTGCGAAAGCACGATCACAACAAGCAACCAGCCTCTGGAAGCAAATCCAACCCAAAATTGGTCGTTTTAGCCCGGACGCTCGATCAAGTTCGCGCATTGGCATCATGGCGGCCCAAAGGACTGTCCCAGCCCGCCCTGTTTTGGCTAGATTTTGAGGACCCCCGAAACTGGGAGGAAGGCGTGCAAATCTGCAGGTCAGCTGGCATTCCCGTTGGTATTGCCCCCCTGCGAATTGTCAAGCCTGGCGAAGAGCCTATGGTAGCCCGGGCTCTTCGCCTTGGGCCCGATGCTGTTTTAGCTCGCAATTTGGCAACCTTAGGGCTTTTTGCCTCACAAGCCCCGAACATTCCACGGGTGGCAGACCTTACTTTGAATGTGGTCAACGACCTATCAGCCGCTTGGTTCACCGCCAAGAAAGTCACCCGATGGACCCCGGGCCAAGATTTGAACTGGGCCCAATTTGAAGCCATGCTTCGTCATGTGAAACCTGAAGAAATTGAGTTTGTGGCTCATATTTGCATGCCCATGTTTCACACAGAGCATTGCCTTTACGCTGCAAACCTGTCCAAAGGAACTTCCCACCTTGATTGCGGAAGGCCCTGCGAAGAACACCGCATTGTATTGAAAGATCCGGCTGAAATGCGGTTTCCGGTTCTGGTGGATTCGGGGTGCCGCAATACAATCTACAACTCGAAAGCGCAATCCGCCTCGGAGCACCTGCCCCGGTTGGTGGAGTTAGGGGTACGTTGGTTCCGGGTGGAATTACTGGACCAGGGCCCGAGTGAAACCATCGCCTTGGTTGAAGGCTACACGCGTGTGCTGGAAGGACAGGAAACTGGCACGGACTTATGGCGGAGACTGCGCTTGGATCACAAACTTGGTTTGACTAGAGGAACCCTGAACTTGGCCTAACCTCAAACCAGCAGTTTCCCTTGTGGTCTGAGCCAGCGCACCATGGTAACCTTACAAAAGTCATTAACTGGCGGTCGATTAAATTTGTTACTTGGCCCTTCTCCTCAACTTGCATCTGGTCATTCATGCAAATTAAGCTCACCCCTATAGCCGGAGGACGCCCCATTGAATTGGAGCGTGAACTGACTGTGGTGGGACGGTTGGATGAGTGTGATCTGAAACTGGATGACAAAAGTGTATCCAAGCTCCATTGCGTGCTTTTTTGTGATGGCCAGCAGGTTCTTGTTCGTGACCTTGGCAGCACCAATGGGACTCGGGTCAACGGCCAGCGAATCCGTCGCGCCTCAATTGCAACCGATGACCAGTTGAGCATCGCCAATTGTTCGTTTCGGGTGACGGTGGTTGTGGATAAACCCCTCCTCTTGGACCCCGTGCCTAACCAAGTGGGCCGAAATCATAATCAAACTGTGCGAATCGAGCCCATTGGTCGAGCTTCTCCTGCCCCTTTGCCCCAGATGGCTGGCAATGAAGACAGCTCCGATTCGGTTGTGTTGGAAGCTCCTCCTCCCCCAGGTAAAAACCAACTTCCTGACCAATACCCTGACTGATTTCCAATAACCTGGGCATTTCTTTACTGCCAATCCTTTTGGGAATTGACCATACGGCAAACACGGAGCCTATTATGAACAAGCAGGGCAGCCGTTTTTACGAGCAAGTTTAATATTAATCTTTCCATTTATTTGATTTGAAAGGTAACTCCTTTGAGCATTGAACGCCCGCAAAATTTGGCCCAACTGCGCAATTCACGGTGGGCTGTTTCGCGCACCGTCAAGGATGAATTGCGTGCCAACTTCACGCAGGCCCTAGCCCAAGGTGCCCCCCTGTTTCCCGGGGTAGTGGGTTATGAAAACACTGTTATTCCAGAAATCAGCATCGCAATTCTTGCCGGACACGACATGTTGTTTTTAGGTGAAAAGGGCCAAGCCAAAAGCCGCCTAATGCGCTGCCTTACTCGCTATCTTGACGATGCCATCCCTTATCTGTATCACCCAGGCATTCCCGTGCACGAAGATCCGGTTAAACCGATCACCCAAGCAGGCAAAAGGCTGGTTGAAGATACTCCTGCAGAGCAAGTAAAAATTGGCTGGTGGCCAAGAGCGGAGCGCTATGCCGAACGACTTGCACCAGGTACCAAATTTGCGGATGTACTGGGTGAAATTGATCCGGGCAAATTGGCATCCGGAGTGAGCCTTGGAACCGAGGAAGCAATTAGCTTTGGGCTGATCCCTCGCATGCACCGCGGCATTTTCGCCATGAACGAAATTCCTGAACTGGATGAACTGGTGCAAGTTGCGCTCTTCAACATTCTTGAGGAGCGCGATGTGCAGATTCGTGGCTACCCGGTGAAATTTGACTTGGATTTATTGCTGCTCTTTTCCGCCAATCCATCAACCTTTAATCGGTCAGGCAAAGTCATCCCTCAATTAAAAGATCGCATTGGCAGCCTGATCCAGACGCACTATCCCTCAGATCGTTCCGTTGGCATTGAGATCATGGAAGAACAATCTGGCGTGGACCTTGGAGGCGAACACCCTGTGTTGGTGCCGCCATTCATGAAAGAGATCGTCGAGCAGGTCAGCATTTCAGCACGCAAATCGCGCTACATTGATCAACAATCTGGCGTGAGTGCACGATTTTCAATTGCCAACTACAGGGTCATGGTTGCAAGCGCCCGCAGGCGCGGAATTCTTCTGGGTGACAAGCCTGCGGTTCCAAGAATTTCGGATTTGTTCCACCTGACAGGCTCGTCTTTAGGTAAACTGGAGCTCGACATGATGGGAAGCCAGCAAATGTCCGAGAAACAGGTGCTGGAATCCATCTTGGCCGAAGCGATTGGAAAAGTATTCGGCGAATATGTGGACAAGGCTGGATTGAATAATATTGTCGAAGTTTTCAACAAGGGCGTGAAGATTGAGGTGGGCGATATGCTGCCATCCGAAACTTATGCTGAAAGGTTGCAACGGGTGCCGGCGGCATGGCAGAAGGCTTTCGAAGTGAACCCCGCCGAAAGCTTGGCTGTCCGCGCGTCCTGCCTTGAATTTGTCCTTGCAGGGCTGCACGCTACCGACAAGATCAGCCGCCATCAAAAGCATGGCCGAATCAGTTATGAGGTACGCTGAAAGCCAAAAGGCTTTGAGTTTTTCCACTGCAATTCGGCGGCCCCATGAACGATATTACAGATTCTGAAAAACCTGAAATTGGAGGCGAAACGCCATCTGAGCGCAAGGCTCCCGGTGGCATTATCCACACTTACCTGCGATTCGATCCGGTTCGGTTTCCAAGCCCGAATCAGCCCCCTCCCGACATGATCGGGCCCGCTTTTGACCACCTGCTGTCAACAGGCAGCACCCGCCGCCTGACCGAGGAAGAGTTGGCTCGGGCGGTTAAACTTGACCCCTCTCAATTGGCAAACCTTGGCCCTAGCATTGATTCGATTCGACGGATATTGGAAGAAAAAAAACGGAAAATACTTGAAACTCACTCAACTGACGAGGTGATGTTGGAGTCGAAAAACGCTTATGTTGATGCAGGCCGAAAGGTAACCCTGCCCGGTAAATTGAAAGGCGATTTCAGCAAGGCGCTGCGGGACGAACAACTGGCCGAATTGGAAATGATTTGGTACCGGTTGAAGGATGAAAAATCCCAAGGCTCCATCAACCTGCTCAATTTAATGGAGAGGCTTGGCGAAAAATATCAAATTGAAGAGCTGGAGGCGAAATACCGTTTCACGGGAATCCAGCCTATGGATGTCCCGTTGGCCTTGGAAATCAAGCAGATTCTTGAAACGATTGATCGTTTGTTAGAACAACTCAAGGAGGCCGAAAAGACAGCGCAAATCGGCCTGATTGATTTAGACGAACTGGCTAAATTTACCGAGCCTGAAGACATTGAATCCTTGGGCAAAATCCAACAGGAAATCAATGAACTTTTGAAGGAACTAGCTCACAGGCAAGGAATTGAAAGTGACGAAAACGGTCTGAAGCTTACCCCAAAGGCTTACCGTCTTTTCCAAAGCAAAATCCTTGGGCAAATTTTTGACAAACTCCAAGACTCTCGCAGCGGCAGACACCCAATAGGAGTGGAAGGAGATGGGGCGGTAGAGATGGCAAAAACTCGCCCTTATGAGTTTGGAGACTCCCCCACAAGTCTGGATCTCCCCAGTTCTTTCGTGAACGCTTTGGTTAGAACAGGAGGAAAAACCCCCATACGGCTAGAAACTCGCGACATGGAGGTTTACCGGACACGTAAGCAGCCTCGGTGCGCGACGGTTGTCTTGCTCGATATGAGCGGGTCCATGCGTTATGACGGCCAATACATTCAGGTGAAGAGAATGGGCCTAGCCTTGGAAGGCTTGATCCACACCGAATTCCCCGGCGACTACCTGCAATTCATCGAAATGTATTCTTTTGCCAAGCCGAGGCATTTCTCGGAAGTGGCTGAACTGATGCCCAAACCAGTTACCCTTTTTGACCCGGTGGTCCGACTACGGGCTGATATGTCCAACCCTTCAATCACTGAATCGCAAATTCCACCTCATTTCACAAACATCCAGCACGGATTATCTTTGGCACGACGCTTTCTTGCAGCCCAAGACACACCCAATCGTCAGGTAATCCTGATCACAGACGGACTTCCCACGGCACACTTTGAGGGACAGCAGCTTTACTTGCTCTATCCACCTGATCCCCGCACCGAGGAAGCCACCCTCCGCGAGGCCAATTATTGCCAACGTGAGGGAATTGTGATCAACATTTTTCTCATGCAAACATGGAATCAAACCTCTGAAGATGTCCAATTCGCTTACCGGATGGCCAAAAACACCAACGGGCGGGTGTTTTTTCCGGGTGGAGGAGAACTGGACCGCTATGTGGTTTGGGATTATCTGGCTCAAAGACGTTCAATTATCGGCTAGTCTTTAGTATATTTTGCACCATTTTTGATTGGATACTTTCAACCAAAATCCATCTTTCAGCCAAATCCAATCTGGAGCAGCCATTTGATGACCAGCTTCACCCTCAGCAACCAAAATATTTCAGCCTACCACGAGTTTGGTTACCTCTTGGTGAAAGAATTGTTCACTAAGGCGGAAATTGAACTTCTTTCGCGGTCAGCGCGAGAGGATCACGAGCTTGACAAGCATAGTTTTGGTCGCGCTGATGGAAATGGTGGAACTGTGCGGTTATCGCTTTGGAACCACCCGGGCAATGGAATTTACGGCATGTTCGCCCGCTGTGAGCGAGTGGTTCGGTCCATGGAAAAGCTGCTTGACGGTGAGGTATATCACTACCACTCAAAAATGATCATGAAAGACCCCAAGGTGGGGGGAGCATGGGCTTGGCACCAAGACTATGGCTACTGGTATCAAAATGGTGTTCTTTACCCCAATCTTTCCAGCCTTTTCATTGCGGTAGATCCCTCGCGCGTTGAAAACGGTTGCCTGCAAATAATCCCCGGTTCCCATCATGCTGGGCGAATAGACCATGTCCTCACCGGAGACCAAGCTGGGGCCAATATGGAGCGAGTGGATGAATTGGCTGAACGGTTAGGCGTCCTGCCAATTGAAATGGCTCCAGGGGACGGGCTATTTTTTCATGCCAACCTTCTGCACCGGTCTGACCAAAATAGGTCAGACAAATCTCGTTGGTCAATGATTTGTTGCTACAACGCAGCAAGCAATAATCCTTACAAAGACTCGCACCACCCCCGTTACACCCCGCTTCAAATAGTGCCTGATGCCGCGATTTTAGAGGTTGGCCAAAAGCGATTTCAGACTGAAAGTACTGATTTAGGTTGGCTTGTCGATCAGGCGGACCAATCAGCCCGGTCCTTGGACAGTTAACGAGCCATTTGAATTGCCACTAGTTAATCTGGGATACCTAGGAAGAACAGTGGGGGCCAATTTTCGTTTCTTCTATTTACCATGAAATTCGAATGCAGGCGGCAAGCCTTTGCCAACCGATATAACCCTAGGCACGCTTTACGAATGAAGCGCTGGGGTACCGGTTTGTATGGCAGTCCTTCTCTGCTG
>CAIWHS010000261.1 GCA_903912515.1 uncultured Planctomycetaceae bacterium | reverse complement strand
TCTCCCTCGCAAAACTGATTTTACCAAGCCTAATCAATCGGCTTTCATGGCCGGCTGACCTGATTTTGCAGCACCGCCGGACTTGGCACCTGCTCCCATGGGGGCCGGTGGCAGCGGTTGGTTTGTATTGGTAACAGGGACTGTTTTAGTGTCCTGACCACAACCAAACAAGAAAACTGGAAGAACCATGGAACAAAACAGACGCAACATTCTCGAGGCCCTTTCTGTGATTGGATTAGTTACTGAGACGACCTGAGTCATAGACTTCGCCATCCATCATGCCCGACATGGCCTGGAGGATGTACCAGTCGCTGCCAACAGTGGTTGGATTGCGTACACCCGAGGCCCCTGGGCGAAGAGAGCGGATGGATCCGTCACCAAAGGCGAAGTTGGTGATGCCCGAGTGGCGGCTGGAAAAGTAGTTCCATCCCCCGTTAGTGGCGCCGGCGCCACCACCAGGAGCGATGCCGAACTTGGTGCCGAGCGAGCCCGCACCGATCCAAGGGATGATGAAATCGCGTTTGGCGCCGGCATTCGAAGCGCCGCCCAAGATTTCACCAAATGCCAAGGTATTTGATGACCCGTCTGTGATGGTGGAAGTCTTGTTTTTGGAACGATTGGTGTAGATGCCAACATATTTTTGCAGGCTGACACCCGGGCCATCGGATGGCGAGGCTGTGTGCACGCCATCACCCAGAGCCCCGGCCACGCCTATGTAATTGCATTTACCTAAATCAAGATCAGGGCGAGCACCGAAGTAGCCAATGGTTGCGGCATTAGTACCTGGCACCATTGGATCTGGCATCAGGCCGAACCCTGGCCCATTGGTGGTTTGGGAAGCGCTGGTGACTTCATCACTTGGGCACCAAAATTTCTTGATTTTGGTATAGGCAAGCGACCAATCGGGATTAACGGTCCACCAGCCTGGGCCCTTGGCATCGAGTGAGGTGGTGATGCTCAATCGTTTGAAGAGGTTTTCTTCTTCCATGTAGGGGAGGAGGAAAACAACGGAACCGAACAGTTGGGCATCGAAAAAGCCGGTTGAGCCCACGCGGGGTGATGCTCCTAATTGGCCGGGCGGGAGAAAACCAATGGTGCTCTCGTAATTGTGGCTTGAAAGAGCAATCTGCTTGAGATTGTTGGTACAGCTCATACGATTTGCCGCTTCGCGGACCTTTTGTACGGCTGGAACCAACAGACCCACCAAAACTGCGATGATGGCAATAACCACCAGCAGCTCGATAAGCGTGAAACCACGACGATTCATGGGCGCTACTCCGTAATAAATATTTAGAACGCCAAACGCTAGGGAGTTAGCGCTGGAAAATCAGGAGGGCAAAATTATTAATATGTCTTTTTGCATTAGCTACAAGCCCAACCTTCATAGTTTTTTCACAAATTTCCAAAATATTTTTAGGCTGCTGGATATTTCGCCTTTTAATATGAAAAGTGCACAGGAGAATCCTGTGCACTTTAGCCGCCAGTGAAATGTGGCGAACTATTTAATAGCACTCGGCCCGCTATTTATTAGCATCGGGCGCTATTTTTGCGCCTTTGGGAGTAGTGGCAGGAACCCCGCTTCCGCGCTTTCTGGGTCCTTCTTTACTGAATTCCAAATTAGGATTTGGGTTAGCGTCTTTCTCGGTTCCGGCGCCACCGCACCCGGCTAAGTTAATGATCAAGCCAAAAGAAAAAATAAAAGATAAACATTGTTTAAGCACGCAGAAAGTCTCCTTTATTTTATGAAATTGAGCGGGACAAAGAAACTCCCCCGCTCAGAGGATTGAAATTATGATCAATCTGGATTGAAGACTTCGCCACTCGCCCGAGAAGCCAGGCACTCAAGCAAAGTGACATTGATCCCATTGATTTGGGTGGCGACATTTGTGCCAGATGAGTAGCTGATGAAACGAACCGAACCATCTGCCAGGGCCCAGTTGCAACCACCGGTGTGAAAACTCCAATGGTGGGTGAAACCAGTTGGGTCAGCAGCACCGGCAGAGGCTCGGTAAAGCCCGGGAGCCGTGTTGATTCCCTCGCAACGCTCTCGAACCCCCAAGAGCATGTCGCCGGCGCCAAAGCCAGCGCCATCGTAGCCCCAAGCCACCCAGGCCCAGCCATATTCGAGAGAATTATCGGGTGGGCGCTCACCTATCACCACGGTGTTGGAGGTGCCGTCGGTGATGTCTGTCAAAGCCACTTTGGAATTCACATAGAGCACACCATCTTGCCCGGGCAATTTTGCAGCGCTGGCGGTGGGATTTCCGGTACCGGGAAGGGTTTCTTTGTAACTGTCGCGACCGGGGCAGCCCATGTAGTCTGTTAGGGCATGGAGGTTACCTGAACCGGGCTCAGTATAAGCCATAGAGCCCCTGGTATCGGAAGGGCAGGCCCACATTTTGGATTTTTGACCGACTATGGTGTTCGAACCGCCAGTCATTCCCGGGAGGTAAGCCCACCAAGGCCATTGACCATAACCCGTGATGGCTTTGGCAACATTGTCCATTTCAATATCTGGAGCAATACGCATTTGCCAGCCCCAGTAGCCATCAGCTGGGTAACTGGTTGTTGGGCTGCCCCAACCATTAGGGGGGTTGTCGTAGCGAGGAGCCACATTGCCCCCACCCCACCAGCCTGCACCACTGGTTTGTGATTTGCCAAGAGTGACACCAGCTGGAAACTTCCCATAACGGCTGTGGTAGTTATGGAGTGCAAGGCCCTGCTGTTTCATATTATTGCTGCAACTCATACGGTTTGCAGCTTCGCGGACTTTTTGCACGGCAGGAACCAACAAGCCGACCAATACCGCGATGATGGCAATGACCACCAGCAGCTCGATGAGCGTGAACCCACGACGCTTGACCATGAGTTAACCCTCGCCAAAAGAATTAAATGAAAGCAATGCATGTAGAAAGAACTTGGGCGAGGAAAGTTCATTCTTAAGACTCTTTTATCAATCAAAAAATAATAATCAACAAAAAAATAATGGAATCTTATTAAAAGATGTATTTTCCTCTTGAAACGCCTATTTCCATGAAAGGAAATTTTTATTTT
>CAIWHS010000260.1 GCA_903912515.1 uncultured Planctomycetaceae bacterium | reverse complement strand
CAGGAAACCAGATCACGGAAGTTTTTGTTGCCGGGCAAAAGGAAGGCGGGGGTGCGATTGCCGGCCAAAAGTTCCATTCTGCAGCGGGAGCCTGCCGGGTGCAGGAGCTCACGGGGGTGGGTTTGGTCGATGGCCAGCAGGTGGAAATCATCGGAAGATTCGGCCTCTTGGCCTAGGCCGTGGATATGCAGGTAGCGAAGCCTGCCATCGAGCCAAGCGACGCGACCGGAGGGGGCGGCGGCTTGCAAGGCCTCGCCCAGTAGAGGCATCAGCTCGGCTCGGGCACGGAGGATTGCCTGATCTAGCAGGGGGGCGGTCTGAAAAGTGGGCACTCGCTTCCCATCGGGTCCGACAGGCCACATGGCGGTCAGCAGGCGAATACCCTCGTGGGTGAGACGGTCGATCGATTCTTCCAGGCGGATTTCCGGCAGCGAATCGGCGCATAGCGAAAGGACGGTCTCCTGAATCAGGGGCCCGGCTTTGTCGGGATTGCCAGCGGCATCGAGGGAGATCGAGCCGGCGGCCAGTTTTGCCAGCCATACCGGCAGGTGGCGACCGGCAGGGTCGTTGGCATGGCAAAGCAGCTGGCCTTTTTCAACCCCTGCCAGAACCATGCTTGGGAAATAGTTCAGCGATGGGTGGCCTGGCAGGCTGACCGGCTGCCAGGCGTTTGGTTGGGTTTCCAAATCTACCTTGGCGGGCAGGTCGTCGGGTGGAAGGGGAGAGAGGGGAAGAGGTGGCCCCTCGGAAGCCTCCCAATCGCTGAGCGGGTCGAAAAAAGGCTGGTGTCCGCCGCGGGCCAACAAAGCCGGGGTGGGTGGCATGTGCTCAGGCATGGGAAGGGGCGATCCTCAAGGTGTCTCACCGGGGGCGGGCGGGTCGGTCAGGGCCAAGTCGGCCAGGCGCTTGGCGGCGGCAATGCGACTGACCAGTAACAGGGTGGCGAGGCGGCTGCAGGCCAGGCCCGGGGAGATGGATTTGCCGCGGTCTTGGGCGGAAAACCAGGCGCGAACCCAAGGGGCGGGCATGAGCAGGCTGGCCGCGAAGAGGTGCGCCTCGTTCTCAATATAATCCAGCTCTTTTTTAGAGATATTGCCGCCCTCTTCGGCTGGCAGGTCGTAGCGCAAGATGCCATTCTGGTCGCGCGGGCGGTGCAGCAGGTGGTGGCCGAGTTCGTGCGCCATGGTGAAGCGCCTGCGGGTGACGATATCGTGGGCGTTGACCAAAACCACGCTGTTTGAGCCGCGGTGCGCCATCAGCCCGGCCAGGGGGGAATGATCCCGATCGGGAACGGGCTCATCCCCTACGGGGTTTCGGGGCAGGCGGAGGAATTCGCGCGCCCTTTGTCGGGTGAGGTCGGGTACCGGCTGAAAGAGGATGCCAAAGGCCTCGAGGATGCGCGTTACCGGCACTGGCCCCACGGGTGGCGAGGAGACGGAAAAGGGAAGCCCCACCATGCGGAGCGCCTCGGCGATCCACCGGTTGATCAGATCGGTGCGGAGCGGGGGAGTGGCGGCGGTGTCGGTGGGTTGCATTGGGTTGGCCACTCAGCGCACCGGGCCATCCGCCTGGGGGGCATCCGGAGGCAGGGTGGGCAATTCCGGCGCTTGGCGGGCGGCCAGCATGAAGGTGTCGACCTCAACCTGGTTGGAAACCTTGCGCCAGAGATGCCGGATGTACTCGGGCGAGGCTTCAATGCCGCGGGCCAGCATCCAAAACCGCAGCCCTTCCGCGTCACCCGAGGCGGGCAGATTGTCGCCACAGTTGGCCAGCGCACTGTGGGCGGCCTGGTCTTGGACAGACAGGCCTTTCGAGGAGAATTCTGCCACCAATTGGGCCGCTGGGGGCCCCAGATCTTCCGGTTCTTCCACCCATGAATGGACGAGAACATTGAACCGTTCGAGCCGCTCGGGGGAGCTGTCGGATTGCTGCCAAACCTCGAGGGCGGTGTCGAAATCACCGAGGTCGAGCGCCTCAACCAGACGACTTTCGAGCAGGTGCTCGCCAAAAACCACACCTTGGCTCGCGGGGCCACTGTGGGGATCCAGTTTGGAATTCAAACTGGGATTTGGGTTGGGTTGTGGTTCAGTGGTCATTGACAGACCTCCGGGGTTGTGGCGCATAGGGCCCGCAGGCGTTTTAGGGCCCTGCATTTGCGCATGTGCACCTGGTCGCTGGTGATTTTCAAGATAGTAGCGGCCTTGGCGGTGTCGCGTTCCTCAATCAGGGTCAGGCGAAGCACTTCCTGATCCAGCGCGGAGAGTTTGGCCATCGTTTCACCCAACTGAGCCAAATTTTCCAGGCGTTCCAGCCGATCCAGGGGGTTCTCGTTACCGGTTTGGGGCGCACTTTCCAACACTTGCTGCCCTTCCGAGCCTAAATCGGACACGGATGTCGCCGATTTGCGCCGTTTCGGGTTCTGCTCCTGAAGAACCTTCATGGCGATGCCGACCAACCAGGCCCCGGCGGGCTTTGCCGGGTCGTAGGTCTCCACCACCTCCAAAGCCCGGAGGTGGAGGTTTTGGAAGGCATCCTCCGCCAAATCGTTGACAGTGTCGAAATTGCGTGTGGCGAGCATTTTCCGCAAACCTTTGCGCAGAAAGTTCTTAAGGAAATTTGCCTCAGCCGCCAAAGCAACCTCAACCTGGGCTCTACCCGGCGCGTGAGCCTGGTTTTCGCCAGATTTTGGCACCGACAGGATAGCGGATTCGGGCTTTCCCACTCCAGAACCCTCTTCCCTGCCAACCACTTCTTGCAGGAAGGGGAAGAAATCTTGCAGGGGAATTGACAAAAAAATGGAATCGGTAAATGGACCCGGCCGGGTCGGGGCAGTTTTTGCGGTCTAGGTGACTCGCCCTACAACCCTCCCTTATAACCTACCAAAACCATGTGCAGACAGGAATTCAGAGCCAGTCGTTGATTGACTGAGGCTATCCACTGGGGGTAAGCTCCAAGGAATGGGTATTTGCGTTCGAACGGGGGCCCCGCCTTCCCCCGGGCCGTGCGCTGTGCCGCCTTGGACCAAGGCGGGGTACCTCCCAGCGAAAACTTGGCGCTTGGCTGGTGGGCCCGAATGGGGCGAGAACAGCAGCGCCGATTATCCAGAACCGTTGACCCAGACACGGAGAGTTTCCCATGTTCGCGATCAATCAAGGTGTCACGCGCGATTTGTGCGACGGTTTGACCCGTCGTGAACTGCTGAGGGTGGGCGGTTCCAGCGTGATGGGTTTGGGCCTGGCCAACCTGATGGGGCTGCAAGGCGCGCGTGGCAACGATGGGGCCGGCTCTTATGGTGGCCCGGGATTCGGCAAGGCGAAGAGTGTGATTTTGGTCTACCTGCAGGGCGGTCCAAGCCATCTTGATCTGTGGGACCCCAAAGAGGGTGTGCCGGACAATGTGCGGTCGATCTTCAAGCCGATCAGCACCAAGCTGCCTGGTGTGCAGTTCACCGAGTTGTTGCCGAAGCTTTCGCAGGTGAACGACAAGTTCACCATGATTCGCTCGATGAGCTACACGCCTGTGGGCCTGTTCAACCACACCGCTGCGATTTATCAGATTCTGACTGGTTACACAGCGGACAAGGTGAGCCCATCGGGGCAACTGGAGCCGCCAAGCCCGAAGGATTTTCCCACCGCGGGCAGCCAGGTCGCGCGTCTGAAGCCGCCCACGGGCCCGATGTTGCCCTTTGTGATGATGCCCCGCCCGCTGCAGGAGAGCAATGTGGTGGGCAAGGGGGGTGGCGCGGGATTCCTCGGGCCAGCTTACGACCCTTACACGCTGTATCCCGCTGGCGACGACATGGACATGTCGAAGATGGACAGGATCACGGTGGACGACCTGCGGTTGCGGGGCGAGGTTGGTAAGCCCCGGCTGGAGCGTCGCGCGAAGTTGCGCGACAGCATCAACCAGGGGATGGACGACATTCAGCGGGCGACCGCGAAGATGGATATAGATTCTTACTACGCCAAGGCGCTGGATTTGGTGCTGTCTGGCAAAGCGCGGAGCGCGTTCGACCTGAAGCTTGAGAAGGATGGCACCCGCGAGATGTATGGCCGCAACACCTTTGGCCAGTGCTGCCTGCTGGCGCGCCGGCTGGTGGAGGCGGGCACCCGTTTTGTGGAGATCAACTGGCCGAAGATCGCCAATTCGGACAACCACTCGTGGGATGTGCACACCGGGTTGTCGCAGCGCATGAAGACCCAGTCGGCCCCGATGCTGGATGCCGGCCTGTCGGCCTTGATTTCGGATCTTGACCAACGGGGTCTGCTGAATGAGACGCTGGTGATCGCCGTGGGCGAATTCGGCCGAAGCCCGCAGCGGGGTGTTTCGACCAGTGGCAACGACAATTCGGATGACGGTCGCGACCACTGGCCCTATTGCTACACCGCAGTGGTGGCCGGAGCGGGCACCCGCCGCGGCCATGTGCATGGCAAGAGCGACAAGACCGCCAGCGCGCCGCTGGAGAATCCGGTGCACCCGCGCGAATTGTTGGCCACGCTGTACCACAGCTTGGGGATCAATCCGGCGACCATCGTGATGAATCACCTGAACCAGCCGCGTGAGCTGGTGCAGGCGGAAGCGGTCACCTCGATTTTGGCCTGACGTATTTGAACCTGAAGGCATCGCCCATGTCTTTTCGACCTATGGAAACCCGCCCATGAGCAGCCCGCAGGCCCGACGCGAGCTGCTCGTGAGGCTTTATGGTTTTGATTTTCCGGAAGACCTGCACCGTTTTTTCGCGGCGTGTCGGCAGGAGAAGCCTTTGGAGCCGTTGAAGGCCCTGGAGGATTCCCTTGGCCTGCGTCTGGTGGGGCCTTTTGAGGTGCTGGCCGGGCGGTTTGACAAGGTGGAGCCGCCGGCGCCCATTCTGCTGCAGGGCCGCAAGCGATGGGATCTGCCTGAGTTTTTCCCGGTATTGGAAGAGATTGACGGCACCCGTCGAGTGGGATTTTTTCTGGATGATCCTGACCATGGCGGCTCCTTTGGGGTGGCGGTGGCCGATTCCGAGAACGGCCCGAACATTGAGGTGGAGGGCGAGGCCCTGGCTTGGGTGCTGAGGTATTGGCTGGAGGAAGCGGTCTGCGAGATGGAGGAAGACCCGGAGCTAGCCGGTGACGAGGAGGCCAGGGTGTTCCGCCAAAGTCTGGAAGCGCTACGGGCGCCTTTGGACCGCCTGTTCAGCCGGGCCGGATTGCCGGTGGTCAAAGAAACAGGCAACGCTTTCATTGAAGTGATGCCGCATCATTTTGAGCGCGATGAATTTGTGGCCCTTACCACGCAGGACGGTACCGGTGTGGTGGCGCCATTCAACCAGAGCGAGACCCGGATGGACCCCCGGCGGGTGCATGAGGCGGTGTGGCGGACCAAGGGGATAGAGTGGCTGATCAAGAAAGCCGCCAAGATGATGAAGAAGGGCCAGCCTGGGGTGGCGCTACTGATAGGCAGAGAGCTTTGGGCGACCGGGACACGGAAGCGCCGGGCCATTGCAGCCCCGATATTGGAGCAAGCGTACTTGGCGCTGGGCAGGCCGAGTTTGGCGAAAGTGGTGCAGGCAGACCGTGCGTGGCCGGACCGCGAATGGACGGATGTTGCTAGCGCGGTGGAATAAACGGCTGAATGGCAATGCAAGTCAGGCTG
>CAIWHS010000259.1 GCA_903912515.1 uncultured Planctomycetaceae bacterium | reverse complement strand
GCGGGATTCAACTATGAACCGTACAGCCCTCAAGAATTACGCCCCTCAAGCCCGCCGTGACTTCATTCAGGTAATGACTGACCGTGCTGCTTTCTATGGCATAACTGCCAAGAAAGTGGAACCGATGACGGTCAAAGGGGATGTCGTTGTCATGGGTGGCAGGGAATATCCCAAGGCTATCGCTGACAAACGCAATCGGTTGGAAGAGCGGATTCAGCGGGATGGTTTCAGTCAGGCTATCGATGCGGTTGCATATTCGTGGTTCAACCGTTTTGTTGCTTTGCGCTACATGGAATTGCATGGCTATTTGGAACATGGTTACAGGGTGCTTTCCCATCCAGAGGCAAAAGTATTTCCTGAAATTTTGGAGCATGCAGAGCATCTGGACCTGCCCACGCTGGATAAAAACAGGGTCATTGACCTGAAATTGGCTGGCAATAAGGAAAATGAGCTTTATCGGCTATTGCTGCTGGCGCAATGCAATGCGCTGAGTGCATCGATGCCATTCCTGTTTGAGGAAATCAACGATGAAACTGAATTACTGCTGCCCGAAGGTTTGCTCAATTCAGATTCTCTGATTCGGAAGCTGGTGGACGGAATTGCAGAGGAAGATTGGCAGCAGGTTGAAATCATTGGTTGGTTGTATCAGTACTACATCTCTGAAAAGAAGGATGAAGTCATTGGTAGTGTAGTGGCCAGCGAGGACATACCTGCGGCCACACAGCTTTTCACGCCGAACTGGATTGTTAGGTATTTGGTCCAAAACACCTTGGGCCGCAAATGGTTGGCAACCTATCCTGAATCATCCATTCGTGGGCAGATGGAATTTTACATTGAACCTGCGGAGCAGGAGCCGGAGGTTCAGGCAAAGCTGAAGGAAATTACTCCTGAAAGCCTGAATCCGGAGGATATTACTTTTCTGGATCCAGCCTGTGGTTCTGGGCATATATTAGTGGAAGCTTATGACCTGTTTAAAGCCATCTACCAAGAGCGTGGATATCGGACCAAGGATATTCCATCTCTGATTCTGCAAAAAAATCTGTTTGGATTTGAGATTGATGATCGTGCTGCCCAATTGGCAATGCTTGCCTTGCTAATGAAGGCAAGGGCAGATGACCGCAGGATATTGGATACCAAAGTTCAGCCCAACATAGTTTGTTTTGTTGAAAGCAAAGGGTTGAAACCTGCGGATTTGGTGATCGGAATTAATCAGGAGATTAGTGGAATCGGTCCGGGAAATATTTCCCAATTTGACCTAGATGAACTGGTGGACCTGTTTGAGCATGCCAAAACCTTTGGTTCATTGATTCAGGTACCGCCTTCGCTTGGAAATACGCTGGATTCGATTGAAGCTAGATTGGCGCTGATTGAAAAGAACAATGATTTGACAAGCAGGTGGCTCAAGCCTTTGCATATTTTGATTAAACAGGCAAAGGCTTTGGCATCAATTTACGATATTATAGTCGCTAATCCGCCTTACATGGGATACAAGTATATCCCTGATGAATTTAAAAAAAGGGTTAATGAAAGATACCCTGATACTAAGCATGATCTTTATGCTTGTTTTCTTGAAAGAACATTAAATTTACTTACAGGTAGCGGCTATGTTGGAATGATAACAATTCAAAATTGGATGTTCATT
>CAIWHS010000258.1 GCA_903912515.1 uncultured Planctomycetaceae bacterium | reverse complement strand
CTCCTGCGGGTACCTGTTGCGGCGGAAAAAAGACCGCTAATCCAAGCTGCTGATTTTCCCTGAGAGCCCAGCGGGATTTTCTTTCAAGAAAAGAAAATCCCGTCTGCTTTTGTCGCCCACGTTCCGAATTCGGCGATTGTCCCAACGTGACTTGTTGGAATAACATCCATCTCTTGGTCCCGGACCTGCCATGTGCAACACCCAAGCATTACCAGCAAATGCCCGCCATAACCGGTTCATTCCCCTGATGTTTCTGGTACCGGTGGCTGTATCTGCCGCATTTCTTGCGGGTTGGGCGCCCCTTTCGCTGTCTATCGCCGCGGTCTTCCTTTTTGCAGGACCACATAACTGGGCTGAGGCCCGGTATATGCTTGGCCGGTTGCCAGCCAGGCCGGGTAAGCTCTGGCCCTGGTTTTTGACATCTGCTTCCGGGGTTATCGGGCTGACAGTCTCACTTGCCTTGTTGCCACTTGCCGAAAATAGCGGCCTGTTGGGTGAATCGGGTTTCGAGACCGGCGTAACCATTTGGAACACTGTGCTGATTGCCTGGGTTACCACCCTAGCGCTTTGGCGGGCGCGCCAGAATCCGCGTCGGGATTGGGACTGGCTTTTACCCGCCGCTCTGGCTCTGGCTGCCCTGAACTGGGCTTTTCCCTACCTGTTCAGTTTTGGACTGGTCTACCTGCACCCGGTGATGGCTTTGGTTCTACTCGACCGTGAACTGGGCAAGTCCCGGCCCAACTGGCGACCCGCCTACCGGGTAGCCCTGGCCAGCATCCCTGTTTGCCTGGGACTATTGTGGTTCCGCCTGGCGGACGCGCCACCACTTCCGGGCGACACGGAACTGTTTCAGACCATCCTGCGCCACGCCGGGTCCGATCTTTTCGAAGGAGTTTCCAGCCATTTCCTTGTATCGGCCCATGCCTTTCTGGAGCTGGTTCACTATGCGGTCTGGCTGGTTGCTATTCCAGCGGTGGGCTGGAGGAGCTTGCCTTGGAAAATGAACACCATCCCGGCGGCCTGCCGCTCTGCCAATTGGCGTAGGCTGGTGGCCACTTTTCTGGTTTGCGGCGCCCTGGCTGTGGTACTGCTGTGGGCCGCGTTCCTGGCTGATTACACGGTCACCCGGTATGTCTATTTCACCATTGCCATGATCCATGTTTTGGCAGAAGTGCCGTTCTTGCTGAGGGCCCTGTGAGATGGACCTGCACAATCCATGGGTGTTTTTGGTCGTCGGTTACCTGGTCACGGTGGCTCTGGAAACACCGGTGCTGTTGGCAGGACTTTCCCGCCGGCATTCGGTACGGACCCGGTTGCTGGCCGGCGCATGGCTGACCGCATGCACCTACCCGGTTGTGGTGTTGGTGTTGCCTCCGCTACTGCGGGAGACTTGGGGGGAAATTCCTTACCTGCTGGTCGCGGAAACATTTGCACCTGTTGCCGAATGCGCACTGTTCGTTTGGGTTTTTGGTACATCTGGCCAATGGTGGAACCGTTCAAATGTGCGCGATTGCGCCGCAATTATTGCTGCCAACGGTGTGTCTTTTCTCACGGGCCAATTACTGTATTGTTTCCTGGCAGCAAACACATCGGGGTGACTATTCTTTAACCAAAAAATGTCGCCAAAAACGAATGAATGTGATTGGAATATCGTGAGGTCACACATGACAAATGTGGCCATTTACGAGAGTAGCTCAGTTGGCAGAGCATCTGACTCCAAATCAGGCGGCCGGGGGTTCGATTCCCTCCTCTCGTGTTGGGGAACTAGGCTAAAGTGAACGTGAACCAGTGTCTTTTGAATTGACCAAAAACCTTTTATTATCGGGTCTTTGATCGCTAAACCTGTCCGGCTTGAGGGGCCTGCTCTATGATTAGAATCTAGGCAAATCTAGGGACTTTTTTGAGCAAAGTCACAGGTTCCAATGTTCCGGGTAGCGGGTGTTTGGAAAGACAAGGCGTGCCTCGTTGATCATGTCTACCCACTCGGTTGTTTCATAACGATCGGATAAATGAAACAAAACCAATTCACCAGCCTGTGCCCGTAGCGCCAGGGTTGCGGTGAGCACATTGGTCATGTGGAAATTTCTGTGAGCCAACGCCATGTCGGCATGCCGGTACTGGCTCTCGCATACAATGGTGCGGCAACCGCGCAGGCTTTCCGCAAGTTGATCCATGGCCGTTTCATCTAGGAGAAAATCCGTGAGGTAAGCGATAGATTCACCCTTGGATTCGACCAATATAGCCTTCTGGATAGCCTCCAGATCGTGAGTCACACCGTCGATGACAACACTGTCTGTCACGCCCGGCGAATCCTTCAGATGCTTGAGCCACGGCCCCGGTCGCAAACCCATGGAGGGCAGGCGACTGGTATCTATGTTTCTCCTGTTTTTCTCTCGAAGGATGTAGGCGATGGTGGGCGTACGGTGATCCATCGTGACGGCCTCGATCTCAAAACCGGCACCCTCCAGGATCACCTTTTTGTAGGGTCGTGTTCCCCCATCATGCTCTCTCGAAAACGCTTCCGTTAGTTCGAAGGTCGAGGTTTGGACCCGGTCGGGGTGAATGTCGTAAACCTCCCATTTCCCTGCCATCTCCTCGTGCAGGTTCCATAGGAAACCCTGAAATCGGTGCTGAAGAATTCGGGCAGTTCCGGGTGGTCCCCAAATCCGGTTCGGCTTCACCGAACGGTTGTAGTTGCACCTGAAATACGAATCGAAACCGGCCACATGATCCATGTGGAGGTGGGAAAAAAACAGGTGGTCCACTGCCTGCACATCCGAGTATGAGAGGCCGGCAAGGCAGCCCTCCCCGCAATCAAACAGCAGTTTTTCAGTGGCCTGTCCGCTATCAACCTGGACCAGCAGGGCATTATCACGGCCAGGAGACCCTAGTACGGAATAGGTGATTCCCAAAATATCGGCTCCATCAAATACCACTAGCGGAATCACAAGCTTAATTGACTGTCAAAAGACTCTCAGGAAACTAAATATCACCGTATGGTAGCATAACTGGACATTTGGGTAATTTTGGCACTTTCGTCGACAAAAATTGGTAGCTGCCGCCTTGATAAATGCATTTTCAGCTTGGACTAAGATCACCGCTTACTTAAAAATTTTTGTTTACCATTGGATATTTCTCAAATCCATGAGAATCTGTTACTAAAATTGAGTAATTACCACGGGTTGCTTACCCGGTTCCTGCTGCCAAGGCCCCCTATGTCCGATACCACCGATTTCGAGATACCGGAAGATTTCGGACCCCAGTTGGATGCCTACGAGAGCGCGCTGCGCGCCGGGGGCAACCCGCGACTGGAGGACCACCTGCCCCCTGAGGGAGCCGATTATAGTTCGAACCTCCTGCAACTACTGCAGGTCGACCTGGAGATGCGCCTGCGGCGGGGTGAGGCTGTCAGCGCCGCCGGGTACCTAGACTGCTTCCCCCACCTGGCCCAGATGGGTCAGGCCCTGCTGCCCTTGATCCACACCGAGGTCCACTGGCGTGAGAAGCTCGGGCAGAAGGTGGATTTGGAGGAGCTGGTAGACCCGTTCCCCACCCTGCGCGTCGACATCGGCCAACTGTTGCGGCAGCGGGGCACCTTGCCCCCGGAGGTCCCCGGGTTCAGCGGCCTGGAGATACTGGGCCGTGGCGGCATGGGGGTGGTCTACCGGGCCCGGGAGAAACGGCTGAACCGGGTGGTAGCCCTGAAGGTGATCCGCCCCGACCGCACGACCGACCCGGATCATGCCGAGCAGTTCCGCCTGCGCTTCCAGGTGGAGGCAGAGAAGATGGCGGCGGTGAGCCATCCGCATGTGGTGCAGGTGTTCCAGTCTGGGCAGGTGGGGGACCAGATCTATCTGGCGATGGAGTATGTGCCGGGTGAGAGCCTGCAGGCTAAAATCAACCGGGAGGGGAAGCTGGCCTTCCGGGAATCGGCCGCTGTGGTGGAGGAGATTGCGCTGGGCGTGGCGGCG
>CAIWHS010000257.1 GCA_903912515.1 uncultured Planctomycetaceae bacterium | reverse complement strand
TTTTTATCAGTCTCTAAATCAGAATCAGCTTCTTTCAAACAATCAACAATTTTCGAAACCAATGGTTTTATCTTGGGTATTAAATTTTCATCAAAACTAGCCGGAAGCTTTAGCATGTCGTTTGTCTGAAAATTTAGAGTAGGACTTAATGCATTTAGAAAATAAGTCACTACTGATGAGTTTAAAAAGCCAATACCAACTTCAAGATCTTCATCGTTTTTGGGAAAAATTGCAGGGCCACCAGTTTCCGCAATATCATATTTTTCCAAAATTCTAAAACTTGGAAAACTTGAACTAATCTTAGTCCAAGTAATTCCGCATTTTTCCCACAGATATTCTGGAGAAATCCTAGCTACATGATCACTCCTATAATGTTTGCGAGACTTTTGATCCCATTTAATAACCCAATCGGATTTCCGATAGTACTTCCTAAAATCACCGCCCTTTTGGCAAGCCCTATATAATTCATAGTCATGGACTTTTCTGCCATCAATTTCCCACCAAACCCTTAGATACTTTGAGTTGTTTCCTGTTTTTGTTAAACCATCCGAGAAAAACCTGTCCGCCAAAGGTGGCAATCGATAATTTTCTATAACTCGTGGGCTAAACCAATACGCAATCGGACTTCCGGGAATTTTCTTAAAATCCGAAGGCTTTGCCTCAAAAAACCAACCACATTTTTTGTTTTGGATGGCTTCAAGGGTTTTGGGAGCCTGCTCATCTGAACCTTTAAAATCTGATAATTTTATAAACGAACCTTTAAAGTCAGAACTAATCATATTTGTCATAGTATATGTGCAAATTGGTACCGTGGCACCATCAAAACCCGAATATTCCAACTGAACCAAAGTAGACAGGCAGGATTTGTTAATAATTTGCTGGCGTAACTCTTCGTAAGATGAAATAAACATCCAAACGAAGGGAGACATGAACCCAAGCTCCCCTCCCTGCTTGGAAAGCGAAATATCTCTGATAATAAAAGCCGAAAACAAATCTTTCTCAAAACCAAAATAATTTTCTTTTAAAAACGCCTTCAAAACAGGTGCAAGGTACTTGTTCCCTATATAGGGTGGATTAGCCACTACCACATCATACTTTGAATTCAAAAAATTTGCCTGCTTTACCAATGCTGGAAAATGCTTCAAAGACCGCCAAGCAAAACCATCACCGCTTTCGACCAAATTCAATCTGGCCTCAATCGCCTCCAGTTTATTCCCAAGGGATGGTGGAACCTGAATCAATGACCCAAAGGTTTTGGCATGCTCAAATAATTCAACCAATTCCCCTATGTCGAACTGAGAAACATTTCCTGAACTAATTCCCCCAGCATCTTGATTTATCGCAATTGCCAAATCAGCAGGATTCAGGCCCTTGCCTTCCACAAAGCAAACAATGTTTGGCTGACCTTTACTATCCAAAATCCTACGGTCATCAGCCCTCGCTTTCATAAGCAAAGCAAACATTGCCAGTTGGGCAGCACGATCATCGATTTCAAAACCAAACAGGTTCTTTTGCAGAATCAGGGCCGGAATATCCTTGGTCCGATACCCACGCTCTTGGTAAATCGCTTTGAAAAGGTCATATGCTTCGACCAAGATATGCCCTGAACCACAAGCCGGGTC
The DNA here is from genome assembly GCA_903912515.1 of uncultured Planctomycetaceae bacterium. GTDB lineage: Bacteria > Planctomycetota > Planctomycetia > Gemmatales > Gemmataceae > UBA6894. The sequence continues at coordinate 1,725 of CAIWHS010000257.1, read as the reverse complement.
CAGAAAAGTAATATCCTCCGGATTCAGGCTTTCGGGAGTAATCTCCTTCAGCTTTGCCTGAACCTCCGGCTCTTGCTCAGCCGGTTCAATGTAAAACTCCATTTGCCCACGGATGGACGATTCTGGATAGGTTGCAAGCCACTTGCGACCCAAGGTGTTTTGGACCAAATAGCGAACAATCCAATTGGGCGTAAAAAGCTGGGTAGCCGCAGGAATGTCCTCGCTAGCCACAACGCTTCCAATGACTTCATCTTTCTTTTCGGAGATGAAATATTGATACAACCAACCAATGATTTCAACTTTTTCCCAATCTTCCTCGGCAATTCCATCCACCAGTTTCCTTATCAATGAATCTGAATTCAGTAGCCCTTCCGGCAACAGTAATTCAGTTTCATCATTGATTTCCTCAAACAGGAATGGCATCGAAGCATGCAAGGCATTGCATTGGGCCAGCAACAACAGTCGATAAAGCTCATTTTCCTTATTTCCTGCCAATTTCAGGTCAATGACTGTGCTCTTGTCCAGCGTGGGCAGGTCCAAATGCTCGGCATGTTCCAGAATCTCAGCAAAGGGTTTACCCTCTGGATGGGAAAGCACCCTATACCCATGCTCCAAATACCCATGCAATTCCATGTAGCGCAGAGCAACAAAACGGTTGAACCACGAATATGCAACCGCATCGATGGTCTGATTAAAACCATCCCGCTGAATGCGCTCTTCTAAGCGGGTGCGTTTGTCGGCAATGGCTTTGGGGTATTCCCTGCCACCAATAACAACCACATCGCCCTTGACCGTCATCGACTCCACTTTCTTGGCGGTTATGCCATAGAAAGCGGCACGGTCGGTCATCGCCTGAATGAAGTCACGACGAGCTTGTGGGGCATAATTCTTTAGGGCTGTACGGTTCATAATTATTCGTCGCTGCCTCCGGTGACAGCCTTCACCTCGGCAAGCAAGTCACCAAATTTGGCGTAGTTCACCTTTACGCCATCATCTAAATCCAGCTTGATGCGCTGGTCGGCATAATTCTTGAGTTTTTCATCAAAGACCAACAATTCAGCCTGCTGCTTCTTCAAATCATCTTGCTCTTTTTGGAATTTCTTCCGCTGACTGGTGCTGGTGGCTCTCAGCTTGTCAGTTTCTAATTGCTCAATGCGTCCTGAAATCTTTCCTTGAAGAGGAATCACATACTCGGTGCGCATGCGGGACAAGGTGCCTTCGTTGTAACGGTGTAGATACACTAATGCTTGAAATGCTTTTTGCTTACCACTGGTGAATAGCCAGTAGATGGGTCGGCGTTTGTAAAGTTGGAGGTGATGTTTATAAAACCCATTACTGAAATGATTGCGGATCACATCCCTTGCTGGTTCTTCTGGAGAACAACCAAGACTTTCAGCAACAAAGAGCAAGTTTTCTTCCAGATGTTCTTTAGGCCATGCAACTGAAACAAACTTAACAAAGCGTTGAGTGGCATCGTCTGCATTGCCCAAATCCTGATTTAGTAATGGAACGATGCCATCGTCATCAGCCGGGAAGAGTTTATATTTACTAGGGTCGAAACCTTCATTGCCGGAATCACCGAAAATTAACCTCTCATTGTCAAGGGAATATCTACCCATATAACAGCCTAAAGAATACGAAATTAATAATTTGGCAAATTCTTCTTTTGTAGGTTTATAAAGAGAAATTGCTCCATCTGAAACTTTAGGTGGAACAGTATCAAGA
>CAIWHS010000256.1 GCA_903912515.1 uncultured Planctomycetaceae bacterium | reverse complement strand
TTGAGAGTCTTTTCGGACAAGGCAAAATTGCGAGCTCTTTAGATTTAAAAAATCATTTCCTGTTCTTTTAAATCGGATATAATTTAACCTGCCCAATGTTTTTTGGCCATAATACATGCTTGGCTAAAAATGATGTCAATGACGTGTAATTTGGCATCGGTTCAACAATATTTCTTTAATGTAAGGATTTAATCAAGATGAAGAATTTCTTTTCTCTTTGCGCTTTTGGTGGCCTTGTCCTCTCCTCTTTGAATGGCTGCGCTGAGGCTAAGAAGCCCGGTGAGAAATTGGATCCAGCAAAGAAGAGCAAAATTGAAGCCGCAGAAAAGGCTTCTGGCCAAAAAGAGCAAGAGAAGCGCAAGGAATTGGAGCCCGCTAAGGAAGCTCCTAAAGACGCAAAGGCACCGGAGGCGGCTAAGGACGCCAAGGCACCCGAAGCACCTAAGGACACCAAGGCGCCTGAAGGCGCCAAGAAGTAATCACTTTGAAACTGTTGGGATTTTTATTGGTAGAGCCGGCGGATTTCCGCCGGCTTTGCTTTTGATATTGGGGAACAAACCGTAAGGAGTTTTAGCATGCGACTGATTGTTTTACCGGTGATTTGTCTTGGCTTGTTGAGTGTATGCGGGTGCGGGCAGTCTGAACCTGACCGGTACAAAACCAAATCCACCGAGCGACCCACCAAGGGTATAGAGGGCGCACCGGCCAAGGACGCAGCTAAACCAAATGGCGGGGCAGCGGCAAAACCGGCTGAACCAGCTCAGGAAAAACAGGCTGAAGGCCCCAAAGCCAAATGATTTGATTTGTCCACACGGGAAGCAAAAAGGGCCGGCGCAATGAAGCGCCGGCCCTTTTTGCTTTATTTACAGACACCCGATCAGGTGGTGGACATTTCATCTGCCAGAGAGCGTTCTTGCTCAATGACCGAGTTTTGGCGCCCTTCACCCAGAATGAGCAACAGGGGGCTGGCGATGTAGATACTGGAGATGGTTCCGATCACCACGCCTACCACCATGACAAAGGCAAAAAGGTGAATGCCTTCGGCTCCGGAGAAGTAAAGCACCAAGACCACCAACCAGGTGGTGAACGAGGCCCACACGGTGCGGCTAAGGGTTTGGTTGATGCTCTCGTTGATCATCCGTTCATTGAGCAACGGGTTGCGACCGCGGACCTCGCGGATGCGATCGAAAACCACGATCGTGTCGTTCACCGAGTAGCCCACCAAGGTGAGTAGGGCGGCCACGGCAGGGAGATCGATCTTGAAGTCTTGGATTTGCAGCAGGGAGGAAAGCACCGGGACGCTGGATAGGAAGTGACAGGCAGCAATGATGCCCAAGGTGAAGAACAGGTCATGCACCAGGCAAAGCAGGGCTGCCAGACCAAAGGTCCAGTTACCGAAGCGCAACCAGAGGTAGAAAACGATGGCAATCCAACTCGCAACGATGGCAGCCAAAGCGGTGCCCTGCGTGGCCTTGGCCATAGAACCGGAGAAGTTATCCAACCGTTCAGGCTGTGGATTGTCGTTGTAGGTTGTTTGTGTGGCCTTCAAGGCCGCCTCGGCGATTGGCGCCTCTAGAGGATCGTTGAAGACCACCTTGAGGTTTTGGTAACGACCAGCCTGGGCCTTGCCCTTCACATCGACGCGCATTTGACGCGCGGCATCTTGGGTACGGGTCCGGGTGACATCGACCGACTGCTTCATTTCTTTGGCAGCCGATTCGAGAAGCCCATCGGAGCGGAGGCTTTCCCGGACAATACGAGAAACCTGATCGGGGGAAACGGCAGCGGTGAATTCGAGGTCTGCACCGGTGACCAAACCACCCGGGCCCTTCTCAATGTTCAACTTGGAAATCTGAACCTTTTGCAAGTCGGAACCGAGCAGACGACTCACTTCCGCCCCAACCGTCCGGGTATCGGATTCGCCGGTTCGAACTGTGAAGAAACGGGACTTGTCGCCCGAACTGTCTTGGCTGTCGCTGACAAAGATCTGCTCGAGCTTCATCTCTGGCAGCTTGCAGCCATCTAGCTTGCCCTTGAGCCAAGCCATATCACGCTGTTCGGTCAAGCGACCAGTATAGGCGGTGCCACCGTTGAAATCGATGTCGAAGGCTTCCTTGCCGCGAGAGAAGAACAAAGCGGCCCCCAGGATGGTTAGAGCCACCGTGAGTGTGAACATTGCCCAGCGGATGGACATGAAATTGAAGTTAGGCTTTTCGAAGAGTTGCATCATCTTCAGGTCGCCGTGGTTTTTGCGATTGAGATAGATGTCGAAAATTGTCCGGGTGATGTATAGCGAGGTGAACAGGCTGATGACCAGGCCGGCGGTTAGCGAGATACCAAAGCCCTTTAGTTGGTCATTGCCCACGATATAGAGGACAACCGCTGTGAAGATGGAGCTCAAGTGGGTGTCGATAATTGTGGGCAGGGTACGATCGTAACCGTTTCGCAGGGCTAGTGCCAAGCCTGCACCGCGCTGTCGCTCTTCGCGAACCCGCTCGTAGATAAGAACATTGGCATCGACGGCCATACCCAAGGTGAGCACCAAACCGGCCAAACCCGGCAGGGTGAAAGTCGCCTGAACCAGAATCATGAAGGCTATGGTCAGCACCAAGTTGGCAAACAGGGCAATGGATGCAACCAAACCGGCAAAACGGTAATAAACCCACATGAAAACCAGAACCGCGGTGAAGGCAAAAATGACAGCGACAGTTCCGCGGTAAATGGTCTCTTGGCCCAAGGTTGCCCCCATGGTCGCCTCGGATGCCGGACGCTGGTCCAAAGTGGCCGGCAAGGCGCCTGCACGCAGCAAGCGGATTAGATCGTCCAATTCGGCCTGACTGAAATCACCTGTGATCTGGCCCGAGTCACTGATGGCGGAGTTGAGGTTGGGAGCCGACTTCACTTGGCCGTCGAGAATGATGGACAGGCGACGCTGGACATTTTTACTGGTTAGGTCAAAGAAGCGCGTCGCTCCCTCGCCTTTGAGGGTGAAGCTAACCGCAGGCTCACCACGGCTGCCTGGGGAACGGAAAACATTTTGCAGATCCTTGCCCGTCACCTCTTGAGTCGGTTCGGGGTTACGAACCAACACAAAATGTTCCATGGCCTTGGCCCCACGCTGGTCCTCGAGGGACATGAAGGGAGCCCTACGGAACTGGGGAGCGATATCGCGGCGGTAGATAAGAATGCCGTCGACCTCAACAGGCTCGTTTGCCTTGCTAAGGAGATAGCGCTTGTCGCCTGAGTAGAGGAACCCTTTACCCAATTCCACCCAGCGGTAGGTGTGCCGGCCCACACCCCCGTTGGCATTTCGGACCTGAAAGAAACGGGGTTTGTCTACCGACTGACCGTTCTCAAGTTTCAAACTTTCTTTGGGTTCTTCTGGGGCTTGGCCGGGAAGCTTGCGATCTTCCTTGAGTTTTTTGGCGGGGTTGCCGGCGAGCTCCTTGAAATAATCTTTGGCGGCTTCGATCGCCTCGGCATCGTCACCTCGGTTGGCAAGGATGGAGAATTGGAGCAAGCCCTGCTGGGTGATAAGGTTTTTAATGGTTTCAATCTGGTTTTGGGAGAGACTTTGTCGCATTCCACCAGAAGCGGCCGAGTAATCACCCATCAGTTTTTGAAGACCGTCGTCGGTTGCCCCGGCATCGCGTGCGGCAGTCTCGAGACGAACGAGATCGTCGGTGACGACATCGCCAATGGCTTGCGCTTTGTCGGCTGGTACCAGGGCTTTCACACTGGCCAATAATGCGTCCCAGCGGGCCTGACGCGCTTCGTCTTGTTTTTCGCCACCGAAGGGCATGACGATTTCTATTCGCGGTTGTTCACCGGAAATCGGCCGGACGATGATATTGTAAAGGTCGGCTGGGTCGATTCTACGCTTGAGCTGGGTTGCCATTTCCTCAAGCCGTTGGTTGACCTCGGCTGGCGTGTTGGCCTTATCGTCCAACTTCACCTCGTAGACCAGAGTGGTGCCGCCCGAAAGGTCGACCCCCATCCGGAAGGTCAAACCGGGGGTGCCGGCCTGGTAGTTTCGAAACGCCACCGCAATTATGAGGAGCGCCAAAACCATGGGAACAAGGCAGGTAAGCACACGCCCCGCGCCAACACCCATGCCAATAACACGGCCCAAGCTTTTAAAGAAAGCGTTCAAGAATCCACCCTCCGCGCGGGTCTTACCCGCGCCACCAACGGCCCCGAACTATTTTGAATCCTTTGCCGCACTTCCGGCAGCGCCCGCACGGGCAGCTTCCTCGCGGCTGATGTTCCGCAGGATCGACGACCTTGTGATTCTTATTTTCACATCGTCATCGATCTTAAGGGTCACATCGTCACCCTGCTCTCCCAGAGCGACAACCGTACCATAGATGCCACCAATGGTGAGCACTTTGTCGTTTTTTTGCAGGTTGTCGAGCAGTTTTTGTTTTTCCTGTTTGTCACGGCGGCTTTGGCGGAAAAGCCAGAGTGCCATGAGAACGCCGAAGAGCAGAATCGGAACTTGATTCCACCAAACAGGCTGCGCGCCCGCACCTTCAGGAGCGCGGGAAGATTCAGGGGCAATTTCAACGCCCTGCATCCTCATTTCAACACCCCCTGAAAAAAACAAACACTCCGGAGGCAACCGATTGCCCCCGAATGCGACCTATCTTACGGTAAAGAGTTACCTTACGGTGTTTTTTCAAGGCGGACAAGCCACTCTCCCGCCCAAGTGTGGAAACAGTCATTTGCGATAGCCTGTCGGGCCTCACGCATGATCCTTTGATAAAACCACAGGTTATGAAGACTTAGCAACATAGGCCCAAGCATCTCTTCGGCAGCAAAAAGATGATGCAGATATGCACGGCTGTACTGAGTGCAGCATGGGCAGGGGCAACCATTTTCCAGTGGTGAAGGATCATCACGATGCCTTGCATTGCGCATACGCACCTCGCCTGTTGCGGTGTAGGCAGAAGCGTTGCGTCCATTGCGGGTTGGTAACACGCAATCGAACATATCGATGCCTGCGGCCATACCCGCAATGAGATCTTGAGGTCTTCCCACCCCCATGAGATAGCGGGGCTTTTCAACTGGCAGGAATGAAGCGCAAGCTGGCAAAGCCTGGGCCATGGATTCGGGGGATTCACCCACGCTGAACCCGCCAAGTGCGTAACCAGGGAAATCCATAGCAACCAATTCTGCCGCGCATTGGGCCCGAGCATTCAGGTCTAGGCCGCCTTGAACTATGGCAAAGAGTGCCTGATCAACCCTTGTGGCAGCATTTTGACAGCGTTTGGCCCACAGTAGTGTGCGGCGAATTGCCTCATCCATTTCGGCGGTGGGGCAGCCGGCGGGCGGGCACACATCCAGAACCATGGCTATGTCGGAACCAAGGTTTTCCTGAATTTGAACGGCCTTTTCGGGTGTCAGGTCGATCAGACTGCCATCGAGATGGGAACGGAATTGAACGCCTTGATCTGTGACAACCCGGCGCTCCGCCAAGCTGAAAACTTGGTAGCCACCGGAATCGGTGAGAATAGCATGGGGCCAGTTCATGAAACGGTGAAGGCCACCCAAACGGGCAACCCGTTCATCACCCGGCCTGAGGGCCAAATGGTAGGTGTTTGACAGAAGAATTCGGCTGCCTGACTCTTCGACCTGGAAGGGGTAAATTCCCTTGACAGTGCCGACTGTTCCAACCGGCATGAAGGCAGGTGTTTCCACCACCCCATGCGGAGTGTGAAGGCGGCCTAGGCGCGCCGCGTCATCGGTTTTCAGGCAGTTGTAGCGGATAGCCATAGTATTGGTTCGGGGTGGGGCAGTTCAGGCACCCACCCGAACCCAAAACTCACTCGCCGCGCAGATTGAGACCGCGCTCACGCAACTTTTCGCGCACCTCATTGAGAGAGGTGACACCGAAGTTTCGGGCCTCCATGAGGTCTTCGGACGATTTGGTTAACAGCTCAGCAATATTTGCCAAACCAAGGCGATTCATGCACTTGCGGGCACGAACAGAGAGCTGGAGATCAGAAACCGGAGCCGCCAGCTTGAGCTGGTCTTCCTCGCTCAACTCGCCAACAGGGCGATAGGAAGAGCCTTCGCCACCTGCTTCGAGAGATTGGCCAAGGCGAAGCCCTTTGGCGCTGAGGATCTCGTTAATCTCGACCAAAGAGGTTTCGCCAAAATTCTTGCTGGTGAGCAATTGATCCTCGGTGACTCTGGTGAGATCACCCAAGGTTTTGATATTGAGGCGCTTGAGGCAGTTGCGAGCACGGACTGAAAGCTCGAAATCGTTGACGGAAATTTCGAAGACCTGAGCCATTTGAGGATCAGAGAGACCGTCATCGCTGGCGAGAATCATGGTTTGGGATGCCAATGCATCTTTCACATAGAGACGGGCCCGTTCGTCGGAAGGATTGCTTTGCAAAACCAACCTGAAGCAGTCGTGAGCCTTGTCATAGCGGCCCATATCTTCGTACAGAATACCCAAATTAGTGAGGGTACCGACATGAACCGGTGGGTTGTTGCGGCATTTCTCATAAAGTTGTAGGGCTTCGTCATCGTTGCCGACCTGATCGTTCAGCATTGCCAGCTGAAAAAGGGCTCCAGAATGGTTGGGGTCGAACTTCACAGCCTTTTCGAGGGAGTCGACACCTTCAACCTTGTGGCCTTCTTGCAGGCGCAGTTGGCCCAATTGGTAATGGTACTCAGCGGAGTGGCTGGCCAAGTCTTTGTGTTTTTCGAGTAGGGAATTGGATTCGCTTAGGTGGCCCAGAATCCGTTGCACGCCGGCGCGCTGGAGGTTG
>CAIWHS010000255.1 GCA_903912515.1 uncultured Planctomycetaceae bacterium | reverse complement strand
GAGCCTGCCAGGGTGGTGCGGGAGGTTTTGGCCTGACCGCTTTGACGCGGGACTTGGCGCTCAGGTTTGGGGCGGATCAAAGGAACCACGGTGGAGCACCATGTTTCTTTCCATCTTTGGAACCCTGATAGCCTCTGGCCTTTTTTTTCAGGGCCAGGGTTCGGAGGGACTGGTTGTCTGCGCCGGAGGCAAGGAGCTTTTCATCATGGAGGCAGGCGGCCTTACAGGCGCCCCGTTCAGGAAGATCTGGTCCTGGTCGGCCGAGGGTTCGAAACAAATCCAACCGGACCAGGTCCGGAAGTTCGCCAACCTGGATGAATGCAAGCCTGTCGATGGTGGCAAAGGCATATTGTTTTGCGCCTCAAATTCAGGTTGTGGGCTGATTGAATACCCCTCGGGGAAACTGGTTTGGTCAGCCTTAGTGGCAAACGCCCACAGTGTGGAAATGTTGCCGGGGGGACGGGTTGCCGCCGCAAGTTCCCTGGGCGGAAACCAATTGCTTCTTTTCGACATCAAGGGAAATAGCCCCGGCGAACCAATTTGGAAGACACCCTTGCACTCGGCCCATGGGATTGTCTGGGATTCCAGGCGTGAATCCTTGTGGGCCCTTGGCTTTGACGAGTTGAGGCAATACAAGCTGAGTGATTGGCCAACCTCCAAACCCAAATTGAATTTGGAAAAGGTGCACCGACTGCCATCCGACGGAGGTCATGACCTGCGGCCGGTGCCGGGGACCTCCGATTTGCTGGTGACCAACCATGCCGGGGTTTTTCTGTTTGATCGGGACTCCGGCAGATTTCGGCCGCATCCGGTTGCCGGTCCGTTATCCAAGGTGAAGTCGATGGATGTCGATGAGGCGAGTGGTCGCGTGGTGTATTCGACCTGGGGCAAGAAAATCGAATTGCTCTCACCTTCAAAGACCATTCCCACCTCGGAAAATACCGTCTACAAAGCCCGCTGGTTTCCCGGGGCAAGCAGCCTGAAACAAGAAACCGGGAAATAGGGACATGAGATGCCCCAAAGGAAATACCAGGGTGCACCATCATTCGATGGGTGAGTGCAAGCAAGATTCAATAAACTGAATGGCTTGAATTTTCAGGGGTAAAGATGGAGTGGCAATTCAGGCCCTTCGTCAGCGTTTAATCACCCGCAATAACGCCAGCAAAACCACCGCCCCGACCGTGGCAGTGACGATGGCACCAACAAGTCCGCCGGTTCCAATGCCCAGCACTCCAAACATCCACCCACCTACCAGGGCGCCAATCACTCCCAAAATCAGGTCAAAGAGTACTCCGCCGGAGGATTTCATGAGGATCCCCGCCAGCCAACCGGCTACCAGGCCCACCAACGCAAAGTAAACCAGTTCCATGTCGCACCTCAGTAGTCTTTTGTAGCCAAGGAAAATCCCCCATATCTGCAAATACGGGGGATTGGGGAAAATCGGTCTTTGATTATCCAATTATTTCCCAGCCACCCAAACGCCTACCGCACCCTGGAAGGCGAAGAAGTCGTCAAGGACGCTGAGGTCGGTAGCGTTGAAGGCCTTGACCTGGGCGGACAGGGTTTGGGTGCCGGCGATAATGTCGGCCTTGCCATCCTGGTTAAGGTCGGCGCTGGCCACACTGACCCCGCCGTTGAAGCTGGTGGCGAAGGCGTCGAACGATTGTTTCTGGGTGCCGTCGGCACCGCTGAAGACCTTCACATGGGGGTCGCCGCCGAGGCCCGCGCCGGTGAGGATGTCGACCTTGCCGTCGCCGTCCACATCGCCGGCACCCACATTCACGCCGCCCTTGAACTGGGGCAGGTAGGCGTAGAAGGAGTAGAGGGCCTGTGCGGTGGCGCTGTCGAACACCACCACATGGGG
>CAIWHS010000254.1 GCA_903912515.1 uncultured Planctomycetaceae bacterium | reverse complement strand
CCTGCTCGATGAAACCCTCGTGGTCTGCCTCAGCGAGCACGGCCGAACACCCCAAATCCAAAAAGTTGAAGGCGGCGGCCGCGACCACTGGGCTCAGGTATACAGCGTCGCCCTCGCCGGCGGCGGCATCGCCCGCGGCCGGGTTATCGGCCGCTCAGACCGCATCGCCGGCACCGTCGCCGACCGCCCCATCTCCCCCAAAGACATCCTCGCCACCATCTACCACCTGCTCGGCTTCGACCCCGAAACCACGCTCATCGACCGCACAGGCCGGCCCTCCCCACTCGTCGCCAACGCCTCCATCCTCACCGATGCCCTGGCCTGACCCGGCCCTAATTTATCCCGCTTAAAGGCCTTCAACCCGTTTGCCTTTTAAGACGTGGCGCGGATATAATTAAACAGGGAAGGAAAAAAATTGCACCCATGAATCGCATCCAAATTGAGCAGACTGTCGGAACAGGTGGAATTCTGCGGGTCGATCTTCCTTTGGGTCTGGAGGAAGCCGGCCAGCATGTGCTGATCACCATTGAGCCGTCTTCACCCCAAAAAGGCTTTCCAAAGCCCGACGAATGGAAAGCCGGCATCTTGGCTACCGCTGGATCTTGGCGGGGAGATTTTGTGACCGAGCCCACCGGCCCGCTGGAGAACAGGAATCCGTTGAATTGAAGTACCTGCTCGACACCAACGCATTTGTCGAACATTTGCGCAATGGACCTGAATCAAAGGTTACTCTTCGCATCTTGTCTACCCAGCCAAACTCCGTCTTCCTTTGCACCATGGTGCTGGCTGAACTTCTTTATGGGGCTATCCGAAGCGGCAAAGCAAATGAGGCAGCAAATCGAAAGGCGATTTCTTTGCTACAGCAAAGCTTCCCTTCGATGAAAAAGCTGCACAGCAGTATGCAATAATCCGTGCCAGTCTTTCGACTTCAGGCCAACTGATTGGCCCAAATGACATCATCATTGCGTCGATAGCCATGGCGAATGATGCAACCTTGGTAACCCACAACACAAGTGAATTCCAAAGGATACCGGGTTTGGAATTGGAGGATTGGCAATAGGCGCTTTGGATATTTCAACAAGACTCTTTCTCTTTGTAACTCACCGCCAACCAGCTCAACCCCGCAAGGCACACCCCATACACCAGCGCGCTGGGTGTCCTTCCGGTCCAAGCCTGCCAGGGCCACGGATAATCGAAGAACGCAAAATTCAACAAAAAATACATCCATGCGCTAAATAGTAAGCTGTACCGCCCAACAGTTGCGCCATCGTCACCCGCCCGGACTCTGCCATTGAGCCACCAGCCGAACCAAAACGCCGCCGCCACAGGGGCCACAAGATAAAGCAAACAGTCCAAGTTGGTAAACGCGCCATGCCTTTCACTCATAGATCGCAATGTTTTGCCGGCAATAGGCACCAAAACCACAGGCCCCACTATCCACCCCGGCCATCGCAGCGACTCAACCGACGCAAACAAAGGCAACACCACCATCACCAAACCCAGCCCATACCAACTATTCAAAAAAGGCACTTCCAAAAACTCGCTCGCGGTCAGCAGCGCCAAATGCGCGAACAAAAACCACATATCCGTGGCTCGCTCTTGGGCCGGTTCAGCATCCAGATCAACAGGTTCCACCAAAGACCGGTTCCACCACAAACCCAAAAGCAGCATCGCACCCATCACCATCCCAAAAGTGATTTCCATCAGGTTCCACCAGTTCATCACCCCCGCCCACGGCCCGAAACCCGATGCATCAATCCACTCGCGGTTCCACGCGTGCCACGATTGCACGCATTGCCCCAACGGAAATCCCGCTGCGCCACCCAATATTCCAAACAGCCCCATCTTCCAACCAAGGGCATCTTTTTTAACCGCCAAATACCCAAGCAATCCTGCAAGTGCCAGCCCCAAACCTCCCCAACATTCAAACCGTGGTCTCTCCACGCGGTTGGAGAAATAAAGCCATGGCAATTGATGATTTTTCGGGTCGAAAGGCTGGTTCAATACCAACACGCCCACATGGTACAGACCCAAAAGGCTTCCCATCAGCAACAGCATTTCGGGTGCGCTATACCGCCTCCCTCCCAGCCCCATCCCCAAAAATGCCCCGCCAAAACCAATCCAGATCGACCCGGTTACCGCCAGACCCAGCATGCCCCAAAACCAAGCGCTCCAATCACCCAAATTTGCCGGATTCTGCGTCCACCCGATAATCTGCCCATAGGTCATCGACCCGCCAATCCCTATTCCAAGCGTTCCCCAGCCTATCGCTCTCAAAGTGCCCAAGCCCGAAGCCTGGCCACAAAACAAAACAGCCCCAACCGAACTGACCAAAAGCCCGGCTATCATCGCCCCGGTCTCATGACCGTACTGACCGCGAATGCCCCAACCCATCCCACCCGCCAAGGCACCAAACAGCATGGGAACAAGCGGGGTCTTCATGATTGCCTTGCACAAAAATTAACGGTGCGGCACTGGTGTGCCATACTTCCTCGCCAGATACTCCCCTATTTCAAGCGCCCCGGCAACAAACTGCCTCCCGGTGATCGACCTCCGTACCGGTGCGCTTTCAGGGGGGGCCTCCTCTGCCAGCACCAGCACCGGGCACCCCTGATGATCAGGCCCCAATACCGCAATCACTTCCTGACGGGGTCGCGTAAAGGGCGCCACCTTCACCTCAATCCGCTCGCGCAGGTGCGGGTGGTAAGCCAGCAAACCATTCACAGTCACGCAGTCCGGGCAATAAAAGTCCGTGCTTCCCTGCTTGGCATCCGCAAACGCCTGGGGCAACAAAAACAGCACATCCTTATCGTTCGACATCGTCCACTCTCCTTGAATAAATCACTGACCCTCAACTTCCAATACAGCCAAAATCGGCCGGTGGTCCGAAGCCACAGGCTCATCCAGCACCTTCACCTGCTGTACGGAAAAACTCCCCTTCGGTTTGAAAAGAATGTAGTCAATTTGGTTCACAGGCTTTGGCGCCGGAAATGTGGCTATCGCCTTGCCACCAGTGGCGCTGCCCCATTCCTTCTTGAATACCTTCAAAGGCTCGCTGTTGGGGTACGCGTTCAGATCACCAGCCACAATCACCGGCACACCCACATTGCCAAAAACCTCCACGATTTTTTCCGCCTGCCGCACCCGAAATTCTTGGCTCTGGTGGTGCAAATGCGTGCTGACAAACGCATGGTCCTTGCCATATATATCCATCCGGGTTTCAAAGGCGATCCGTGTCTCACGGTCAGGCTCACCAGGCAGCACATGAATGTTGCTGCCCGAAATCGCAAATCGGCTCAACACCGCCTGGCCATAAGTTCCCCCCTGAAAATCAATCTGACGCCCAAACAGTCCGTTCAGCTCGGTCAAACGGGCCAACTCCGCGGTCTGGTCCACCCCGCCTGTCCGCTTGGTCTTGTTATCCACTTCCTGCAATGCCACCACATCCGCATCAACACTCCCAATCACCTTGGCCAATCGCGGCAGGTCCACCTTGTCGTCGGTACCCCGGCCATGGTGAATGTTGTAGCACAACACCCGCAAGGTCCGCTTTTCCCCAGGCTTCCCTTTGGTCCGCAAAACCGCCGTCACGGCAAAATGATCCGAAGGAGTTGTCCCCTCTTTTTGGGTGCGATCAATCCCTGCCGTCCGTACCTCAAAATGCTGCGAGCATCCAATCCAGTCAATGCGCTCACCTTCCTGATTGGCTGCCCTAAAGGCGGTGAAGGTCCCTTCTTTCTTACCCCGATTCGGCCTGTACGCCCGCAGCGTATCCTTCACCGGACTGACAATCTTCCCCTCCATGCCGAACAGCGCCAGATAAGGCTTGCTACCCTCCCCGGCGTTGAAGTCCCCAGTCACCACAACCCTGCACCCCTGTCCCAATTCGGTTATCTTGCTGCGAATCAGCCGGGACGATTCCTCGCGAGCCTTCACTCCCATATGGTCGAAGTGCGTGTTAAGAAACAGCAAAGGCAACTCATCGGGGGCCTTGGACTCCTTCAGCTTCACCCAACTCACAATTCTGGGCAGCGCCGCATCCCAACCCTTCTTCCCCACAGTGTCCGGCGACTCGCTCAGCCAAAAGTGCCCACCCGCGATTTTCTCAAACCGGTCCCTCCTGAAAAACAGGGCAGCCATCTCGCCTTTCAGTTTGCCATCATCCCGCCCCACCCCATGGGCCTCGTACCCGGCAAGCTTTTCTGCCAAAAAATCCTTCTGATCAGCGAGGGTCTCCTGCGTGCCCAACAGGTCCGGATCAAACTGCCGAATGGTGTCGACCAAAAAATCGCGGCGTTTGGTCCAGGAGTTCTCCCCGTCCTTGGCCGTGCCATAACGGATGTTGAAGCTCATCACGCGGATGGGCGTGGCGTCCCCGGCTTGCGCGGGGATCACCATCAGGCAACCGACCAGCATCTGGGCGGCTATCAGCATTTTTCGAAGGATTGGAGAGCAGATCATTGGCAGAATCCCGGAAACAAAGGGCTTTCCCTTAGCCTCCGGGATTTCCATGGTTTTGCAAGGCCCGCTGATGGACCTGAACTATTTCCCTTCCACCAAGCGCAGAACCGCCAAGGCGCATTCCTCCGGCGACTGCTTGCTGGTGTCGATGGTCAGCTCGGCGTGCTCCGGGGCCTCATAGGGGCTGTCAATGCCCGTGAAGTTCTTCAGCTCACCCTTTCGGGCTTTGGCATAAAGACCCTTCACATCCCGCTTTTCACATTCCGCCAAAGGCGTGCTCACATGCACCTCAACGAATTCACCTTCCCCAAAAAGCTCCCGCGCTGCCCGGCGCTCCGCCTTGAAGGGCGAGATGAAACTCACCAGCACGATCAACCCAGCTTCCACCATCAATTTGGCAACCTCACCAACACGACGCAGGTTCTCAACCCGGTCGGCCTCGGTGAAACCCAAGTCACGGTTCAAGCCATGACGCACATTGTCACCATCCAGCAGGTAAGTGTGCCGCCCCTCCGCATGCAATCGCTTTTCCAAAAGGTTCGCCACTGTCGATTTGCCCGACCCCGAAAGACCGGTGAACCACACGCAGCGCGGTGTTTGGTGCTTGATCAGCGCCCGCTGGCCCTTGTTCACCTCAAGCGCCTGCCAATGCACATTGCTGGCCCGACGAAGGGCAAACTCGACCATGCCGGCACCAACAGTGCCACAAGTCAGCTTGTCAATCAGGATGAATCCGCCCAAAGCCCGGTTGGTGCTATAAGGCTCAAACGCCACAGGGTGGCTGGTCGAAAGCGTGGCGACCGCTATTTCGTTCAGGTGAAGAACCTTCGCGGCCAAGTGTGCCCCCGTGTTCACATCTTCGCGGTACTTGATTTCCATCACCGAAGTGGTCACTTCCTTCGTGTGCATCTTCAGCCAATACGACCGACCCGGAACCATCGCCTCCTCGGCCATCCACAGAATCCGCACCTGAAATTGGTCAGCCACTTCAGGAGGCGATTCAGCTGCCACGATCAGGTCGCCCCGGCTGACATCCACCTCCTCATTCAGCGTCAGGGTGATCGATGCCCCCTCCGCTGCTTCAGCCAACTGCTGGTCAAAGAAATCAATCGACTTGACTGTCGTGGTGCGTCCAGATGGCAACACCCGCACCTTGTCGCCCGGGCGAACTATGCCCTCGGCTATGCGCCCGGCAAATCCGCGATAGTTCAAATGGGGCCGGTTCACCCACTGCACTGGCAACCGAAACGCTTCACGCGTCGCCTT
>CAIWHS010000253.1 GCA_903912515.1 uncultured Planctomycetaceae bacterium | reverse complement strand
ATGGGAGGCGGGAACAGCTTCCACCGTATCGATCAGGCCGACAGGCTGCCCGAGATAGCAGACCTTGGTCACCCCCGCAATCAGCCCACGGCCTTCCTGGAACATGACGGTGAAGGTCTTTCCGCAGGTACGGGCGTCAAACTCATTTGCGCTGAACTCGAAGACGCTATTGCTGGCGGCCTCGGCCCCCGGCTCACCATAATGATCGAAGGAAATGCCGCCTTGAATGAGCGCGTCAATGCCAGCGATGTCGAGCTTGAGACCTTGCTGACCAAACTGCAGGGCGGTGGCCTCGATCGGCCAGAATCTCGAGTTGGTGCGCACGGCAGATCGAAATTCTTTTTCAATATACAAATCCAAAGTGGGACGCCCCTTCTCATCCAATACCTTCTCCCTGACGACTCCGACCTTGATGCCACGATTGTAAACAGGGGCCCCACGATTGATGAGGGGGATCGTTTGGCTCTGAAGCCGAATCGTGAAGGCTCCCTTCTCCAAAGGCAAAAGGGGCGGCTTGGCGAGGCCCGTGAATTGGCTTTGCGGAGGCCCACCCTGGGTTCTGGCCTGAATCGAATTGCCCTGGATGATGGACTCGAGGCCGTTCAATTCCGTGATGGAAATCACGGGGCGTTCGATCCAAAAGTCCGTATTTTTCGAAGCCAAATCGGCAGCAAAGCCCTCCAACTGAACTTTGACCACGACGTGGTTGAGATCTTTATCCAGCTCGACGGCCTCAACGACACCCGACTTGACCCCACGATAAAGCAACTGGGTTTTTCCGGCTTGAATACCGGGAGCATCCTCAAATGTGATTTCGATTTTCGGCCCGAGGGATTCCCACTGCTTCCAGAAAAGCCAACCCGCGACCAAGGCGGCCAAGATGGGAAATATCCACACCCACGCGATGTTGCCAGTGTGCGTGGCAACGATCTCGCCGCGATCGACTTTTTCTCTTTTGGTTTCTTCTGTATTCATTGGGCCTTTTTTGGCGAGTCCTGCCAGATCATGTAGGGTTTATAGATATCCACAGCAAGAATACTGCAAACAAGCAAAGCAGAATAAAATAATGCACCCGGCTCGGCTCTCACACTAGCTAGGATGCCAAGCTGGCCTACGGCAGTCAGGATGGAGAGCAAAAAAATATCGATCATCGCCCAAGTCCCGATTTTCAGAAGAAAGGAGTGCATGGCCATGCGGGAACGACGGGATCGCTCGGATCCGTGTAGGGTGAGCATCCAAGCCATAATGAGCAACTTCACCAATGGCAACACGCCACTAGCCAAAAAGACAATGCCCGCAACAGGAATAAGGCCAGTATTGTAAAGCTCCCGTACCCCCCCCATCACAGTCAAGTGCTCGACAGCGCCCGTGATGGTGATCGTCATCACAGGCAGAAGGTTCGCTGGCAAATAAAGGATAAATCCCGTCACCACCAGAGCCCGTGCAAGCTGGAGACGCAGGCGGGCACTCAAAGTTGCTCCTCCTCTACATAAAGAATGAGTTTTTTCTGATCAAAGAACTGGATCGTCAGAAGGATACAAAGCGCATAGACGACCACCCAGAAAGCTCCGATTTCCCAGCGCACCGATCCCAGCGTCCTCAGCTTCACTGTGGCGACGACGCAGGCCACAGTAAAAACCGGCACCAGATTCCACGATTCCAAGAAGGCAGCCACATTCAGGATGGCAGGGAGTCCTCGCCAGCGGCGGTGGAGGCACCAAGCTGCACAAGCATACCAAACTGTCACCAAATAAAGCGCT
>CAIWHS010000252.1 GCA_903912515.1 uncultured Planctomycetaceae bacterium | reverse complement strand
GCTCGAGTGACCGTAAACTGCATGGTGGCCGCGGTTCCGGTCTCGGTCATTGCGACTGTTGGCGATGACAGCGTAAGATTCACTGTCACAGCTTTGTGGTATCGTTTCTAAATCCACCTTTTGTAGCAAGCTCATTGCCATAAAGAAAAGTATGAGGTTTACCGCCGCGAGTCACATTAAAGTTATGAACACTCTTCGGCATCCAGTCGATAGTGGTCCGATTACCAACGGTCACGTTGTTAACTGAGCCGGGCCCTAAAAAAATCCCCCCTAATACATTACCCACTGTTTGCCACGCTGGATCATGACTACTATGAAGAAATCCCTCTGCAAACACCTCCACATCAAAATGGAAGTTGTTGTTTACCCCAAAAGTGTTTCCGGTTCGGCCGCCGATATTTGTATAAGAAAGAGCTTCGCCATTAAGGATCGATAAAGTTGCCGAATCTATTTTCTTTAAAATTTTGGCAGCTTTGGAATGTGAATGATTTACATTTTCACCTATGCTCGCAGCAGAAAGAATATCAAAAAGAGACATGGTTTTGGCACCAAGTAGTTGCCTGAGAAGATACCCTAGTACATGCAAATATACTAAGAAATCAAGGTGCAGGCAACTATTTGATCTGTCGGTTTAGATTTTATCAAGGGTAGGTGTCAATATTCTTCGTTCAATGCCCCTAGCCTCGCAAATTGCAAATCCAAACTGTTAGTAAACCCTGAAATGGACATTCGGGTTCTGCTCGTTTTTTTGTCTGCGTTTCACTTTTATAAAGCTTGTTGCCGATTTTTCTTTTATCATAGGTTTATTCAATCTCTCAGCACCAGAATCACCTAGGTCTTGCTATGGTTTACTTCAGGAACTTATTGTGCATCCTAATGATTGCCTGCTGGCACAACGCATCCCAAGCTGATGTCTTAATTTACGATAGCGGGTCAACAGTTTCAGGCACTGGAGTTTCAGGCAATGGCACCGCAGTTGGCTGGTTCGGTGCAAATCAATTTTCCAAGGCTCAAAGCTTCACCAACACTCAGGGTGCTTGTACCATCAACACGATCAGTGTCTGGATGACCGCAGGCTCAACCTTGTCTGGCAATTTCAACCTTCAGCTTTTCACCTCCACCGGCACCGCAGGGTCAAACTCCACACCATTATCGCTAGTCACTGGTTATTCACGCACGGTTGCAACAAGTTCGCTTAACCTCTCTTCTACTCCTCAGCAGGTTAACTTCACGAATTTAAATTGGTCTCTTGCTGGCAATGGCAACTACTTTTTTGTCTTCGACGCTAGCAATATGTCTGGCAGCAGCAGCTCTCCAAATTATTTTCAACTCAACTACAGCGACCCATATGTTTCAGGCCAAAATATGGCCTACAGCACGAACGGTACTTCAACCTGGAACATAACTGAAGAGTCATCACTTCGCCCCACCCTTGCCGGGCAAGTTTCCGTTTCAGTTCCCGAACCCAGTACCCTACTGCTGGGGAGTGCGGCGATTGCTATCCTCACTGCTTATTTTTGTTTCAAACATCTTTTTCGCCGGCTTACAGTTGCATAGGGCTAATAAGTTAAATCCAACCAAAGTCTTACAAGATTTTACCTTGTACCGAGACATCCAAAAGGGGCCTCATATTCACCTGGCTGCTTTCCTGCGTGGTGTTGAAGCGCGCCTCGGCGTGGATATGCACCACCTCGGCACCCCGCTCGTCTGACAGCAGCAATAGGTGGTAGTTCTCCGACACATCACCACCCTGACACAGCGTTTTAAATCCAGACAAATACACATTTTCAGGTAAATCAAACGGCGGCTGGTTGGTCCCGTTGTAAACACTCCCGGTAATTATGGGCCGGTCCGGGTCCCCCCCTTCAAACGACACCACCACCTCATGTCCAATTCGCGGCCAAAACGCCGCCCCATAGCCTTTTCCCGCCCAACCCTGCGCCACGCGCACCCAGCACGAGCTGGTGGAGTTCTTTTCCTGGCGGGGGTCGAACCAGAAATTCACCTTCACGCGACCATAGGGATCAACAAAGGTGTCCAAACTTTTGGGCCCGGTCACCATTGCCGTTTCCACACCGTTCACCTTGTTTTTAACACAAGGTGGCCATGGCACCTGCGCCAGGGAAAGGGGCGCCGCTTCGATCAGTGCCTCCCGGCCCACACTGGCCGACTGCCCCGACCAATAACTCCCCACCACCTCAATTTTATGGTCTACCCGAACCGCCAGCCAATGCCCATCCTGATGATCATGCCCACGCAATTCAAATGAATGCCCAACAGTCACCTGCCCGCAGTCCCCTCGGGCAATCACCCGCACCGAATCTGCAGCCATTCCCTTGGCGGCCAATCGTGCTTGGTGTTCCTGGGCATCACCAATCAGGCTGATCGCCCCCGGATCCGCTGTTCCCGTCGAGGTGATCGCGTCAAATTGCCGAACAACCGGCAATCCACTGCAAACCCAAGGCCCGGGGGCGGCTTGGGTTTTGTAGCTGCGACCTCCAGCCTCAATCGATTCTGGACCAGAAGCCTGCGCCTGAAAAACTCGTCCATAAGACTGAAAATTGCTGTCAAATAACTGACCCAAGGTCGGCGTAAGCTTTTGCTCCACCTGCCAAGAATGAATGCCCGGCTTCAAATCGCTGCCGCCCAGACTAGGGTTGTATTGGATTTGCCCGATGGACTGACAGAGCGTGGTGTTGTTTGTAAGAACCAGCGTGTGCATGGTTTCAGGGGGCTTATCGTTGTCATCGCCTTGCGTGTTCCCCCTCTCAACAGTTTCATGGCCTTTGGTTGCATGCTGCCAATAATGGCTGATTCCCTCTTCGTTACAAAGGCGAAGAAAAAACTCGAGATCTGTCTCGTTATATTGGGTGCAATAAATCCGGGGTGTGTTACCACCATTCAATTCGAATACGGCTCCCCCCACAGGCTCCAAGACTTCCTTGAGAATCTCTGGGGTTGTTTGGTTTTGAAATATGCGCGATCGCTTCACTAGCCCTAATCGGGCCAATTGCGGCTTCAAAACCACACGGTAGTGATCAAAAATCGCATCGCTATCAAACTGCTTCACAGACCAAATGATTCCGTTGAAATGCCGGGAAAGTTCCTGGTCCAGCTCAACAGTAACCCCCGCTGGTTTACCTAACAAATGGTGAAAAAGATCAAAATGGCCCCTTGCTTCTCCACCCATATCACCCATGCCTGGCAAACGGGTATGGTCTCGGGGCACCATCAAATCGAGCGCGAACTCAAAACTATCGTTCAACCGTTCCCAGCCATTCAACCGAACAGGCAGCAGTGCCACCTTGGTTTTCGCGCAAAAAAAACGCAGTGGAGAACCATTTTGGGAAAATTCCGTCATGACAATCCACCCCTCAGGCCACTTTAAGTTTCAATGCTGCCCATAATAGTCAATCACTGATTATACATTGCATCACTTCTTTTAAAGCAGCAAGGCTTTTTTGCCTAAACTAACTGTGAATAGGCCTATCGCAAAATTCTCCTAAACCTCGTCTATAAAGTGGCAATACCACAAGGCGCTGCTATATATTCGCTTCACATTCAGCTAAAAACCAAGGACAAGCCGCTGTTCTCAAGGCTTGCCAAACTCCGCCTAATTCCGTCTTCAGTATCGTGAAGCGGTTCATATTCAATCAGGTAAACCCCATCAAAACACATATCTCTCAGTAGCTTGCCGTAGTGAAGGTCATCATCACCCACTCCACAAGCCACCCACCCTTCCCCCTGCCTGTGCCAATCCTTCAGATGGCAATAATTGATCCGGCTGTTCAAAAGATCCAAATGCAACCGGCTCGATACACCCTCGGCCGCTTTGATATTCCCAGGATCATAATTAATCCCAATCTCTTGGGGCATTTCCCGCAACAGCCGTTCCAATGTAATCCGGTCGGTAGTCACAGTGGGGGAATGAACCGCAGACCCATCAGCACTATGCTCAATCGCCCCATGGGTCTCGATGGCTATTTGCAGCCCCAACTTGCTAGCCATGC
>CAIWHS010000251.1 GCA_903912515.1 uncultured Planctomycetaceae bacterium | reverse complement strand
TCAACTTTTTGGATTTGGGGTGTTCGGCCGTGCTCGCTGAGGCAGACCACGAGGGTTTCATCGAGCAGGCCGCGCTGGTCGAGATCATCGAGGAGGCCTGCGAGGGCTTGGTCGAGGCCGGGGAGGAGTTCGTCCTTCATGCGGGGGAAATGATCCCAGTGTGTATCCCAGCCTGTGCCGGCGAGGCCGTATTCATCCCAGAAGACGCTGACAAAGCGGCTGCCGGCCTCGACGAGGCGGCGGGCAGCGAGGGCGGATTGGCCGAAGAGGGTTTCGCCGTAGCGTTCGCGGGACTTGACCGGTTCTTTACGGAGGTCGAGAGCATCGCGAACGCGGTTGGAGCGAAGCAGATCGAGCGCGGAGGCACGCTGGCGGCTCATGGCAGGAGCGCCTGGCATGGCTTCGAATTGGGGTTGGGCTTGGTCGAGTTGTTGAGCGAGGCTTAGGCGTTTGGCGAGGCGATCGAGGACGACGGGATCGTCGCTGGTGCCATCGCTTTCGCTGAGGGTGAAGCGGCAATCTGAGTTGACGCCCCTATATGGTTCGGGCGCGTCCCAGACCATTTTTTGGAGAGTCTTTTTGGCGTTGCGGGTGCCATGGCCGACAAAGCGAGTCCATGTGGGGCTGTATTCGCCGCCGAGGAATGAGGGGTAGGGGCCGGCGCGTTGGACTTCGCCTACGCGCTGACTGGAGAACGGGAAAGGTAGTGCGAGGTTATCGAGAACGGGGGCTTTGCTCCCCTGGGAGCGGAAGAGGTAGTCGACGACGGAACCGATGTAGGGCCAGTGGCGGGCATCGCGTGGCGCGAGCTCCATGGGTGCATCGATAGTGGGGACACCTGTGGTGGCGAAGGCGACGCCGTGGATGGGGTGCTGGTGGGTGACGCTACGGAGGATAGTCATTTTATTGGCGACGGCAGCTAGCCTTGGCAGGCGGTCGCAGAAACGGATGCCTGGAATGGAAGTGGCCATGTGGCCGAATTCGCCACGGATCTCGACGGGTGCATCTGGCTTGGGGTCGAAGGTTTCCAGCTGGCTTGGGGCGCCATAGAGGTAGAGCAGGATGCAGGATTTGGCTTTGGGGCTGATGGACGCAGCGGCCTGAACCTTGAGCAGATCGGCCAGCGTGATACCTGCCAGGGTGGAGCCGCCGATTTGCAGCCAGTCACGGCGGCTGGGGCCGGAGCAGGCTTGTCGGTTGGAACCAAGAATACGGATCATTTGTTGGCACCGGAGGGAACCGGGTTCAAAGCAGGCGGGCAAACCAAGTCTACCCTTTTGGCGTTGTGCCGCAAGGTAAAAAACAGGGCTAAAAGGGGTGAGCTCGGCAAAGGGGGCAGCCTGATTTGTCCAATCGTCACACACGCTGGCAAAAAGGCCGGGCGGGATAGTTGATTGGTTGGCGGTTTGGGGGTGTGCCCAAGCAGGCCGGCAGGGTTCAGGGCGGGTATAAAAAGGGGATAACCTGGGAGAAATGCCATGCGTTTGCTGTGGTTGACGGTGTTGGGAACCATGACGAGCAGTTTGGGCGTACGGGCAGACGCCTTGGACCGGATGACGGCTGAGAAGCTGGCAGCGGTGCGGGCGAGTGTGGCGGAATGGGCGGAAAAGCGGCAGGAGGTGGCGCGACCTGGTCCGTGGAAGGAGTACCGGGCCAATCTGCATGTACACTCGGCGTTTTCGCATGACAGCCGGGGGAAGATTGAGGACATTGTTGCCTCGGCCAAGAAGGCCGGGACGCAGGTGCTGATGTTCACGGAGCATCCGGCGGCGCATTACGATTTTGTGAAGGATGGGCATCAGGGGATGCGGGATGGTGTGCTGATGGTGGCGGGAGCCGAGGAGGTGGGGTTGTTGGCTTATCCGCTGGCGCCTGTTCCCAAGGCGGGTGGCACGCTGGAGATGGCGGCGTTGGTGAAGCGGACGGGTGGGTTGAATTTTTTGGCACATTTGGAAGAGCGGATGGATGTGGAGAGCCCCGACCTGACTGGGGTGGAGATTTACAACATTCATGCGCTGTTCAAGGAGCAGAAGCGTTTGGTATCGCAGATGAAGAATCCGATCTGGCTGGCGAACGCGGCGAAGATGATCAACCAGTATCCGCAGGAGGCTTACTCGACGCTGCATGATTATCCGGCCAACTATTTGAAGCGGTTTGATGCGTTGTGCCAGAAGCGGCCGCACACCGGGGTATCGGCGAATGACGCGCACCAGAATATAGGGCTTGTTTTGCGTTTGAAGGAAAACAACAAGGTGCAGGTGGAAGACGCGCTGGGCGGGAAGCTGCTGGAGATTGACCGATTGGTGGCTGGAGCGGTGGCGAAGATTCCGGCTGATGCCAAGCCCGGTGATGTGGTGTTGCGCTTGCAACTGGACCGTTATGAGAACGCGCTGCGGCATGCCGCGACTCATTTGCTGATGGAAGGGCAGACACGGGAGCAGGTGTGGGAAGCTTTGGAAAAAGGCCGGGCGTTTGTGGGATTTGACTGGATGGCGGACAGCACGGGTTTTCAGTTGGAGGTGCAGGAGGGAGATAAGCGCCATGCGATGGGATCGAGACTGAAGCTGGAACCGGGGATACGTTTGGCTGGCAAGGCACCGTTGGCGGGTGAGTGGAAGATAGCGCGAAACGGCATGGTGGTGCATGAGGGCACTGGTCGAGCGATGGAGATGGAATTGAAGGAACCGGGGGTTTACCGGGCGGAAGTGTGGTTGGAAATTGCCGGGGAAAAGCGGGTGTGGATTTTGTCGAACCCAATTTATGTGCGTTGAGGATTTCATGCGAGCATTTTTTGTTGTGTTGGTGTGTGGATGTTTACTGGGGGCTGAGGCGCCTGAAGGTTTGAAACCGGGTGCGAGCTTGGCGCAAGTGGCGCAAGCGCAGCAGGCATGGGCACGGCATTTGGGGCAGCGGGCCAAGCGGCGGGTGCAGATTTTGCATGGTGTTGAGGTTGAACTGGCACTGGTACCACCGGGCGAGTTTTTGATGGGTAGCCCGGAGGCGGAAAACAAGGAGAACGGATCGGAGTTGCCGCACGAGGTGACACTGGGCAAGGCTTGGTACGCAGGCACCTGCGAGGTGACACAGGGGCAATGGGAGGCGGTGATGGGGAACAACCCGTCTCGCTTCAAGAAAGAAGAGGCGGACAATTTAAAATTTCCGGTAGAAAATGTCTCGCATAGCGACTGCCTGGTTTTTATTGAGAAGTTGCGGGGCTTGACCGGGCTGCCATTTAGGCTGCCCACGGAAGCTGAATGGGAGTATGCGGCACGGGCCGGCACGACCACGGCGTTTCCGTGGGGTGAGACGCTGAATGGCACCGAGGCCAATTGCCAGGGCGGGAAACCGTATGGCACCTTGGAGACTGGGCCGTCTGTGGGGAAGCCGTGCCGGGTGCAATCGTATGGCGGCAATGGGCTTGGTTTATTCGACACGGCGGGGAATGTGTTTGAGTGGTGCGCGGATTGGTATGGCAAATATGACCCGACGCAACGGGTAGATCCGCAGGGGCCGAAGACCGGGAAGTATCGGGTGGTGCGGGGTGGTTCGTGGGGCAGCCCGGGGCATTTGTGTCGGTCGGGCAGGCGGGTGTTCAATGACCCGGCGAGCACAGGGAGCAGCATTGGGATTGGGCTGCGGTTGGCGCTGGATGTGCCTGAGAAGGCAGCACAGGTTGGGCCTGTGGAGGTTAGCCGACTATTGGTGCTTGGCAATAGCGTGACGCAGCATGGGCCCTTGAAGAGTGTGCAGTGGGAGCACAACTGGGGGATGGCAGCGAGTGGGGCGGACAAGGATTTTGCGCATTTACTGCGGGGCCATTTGGCAAAGGCCAGCGGCGGAGTGGTGGAATTGCGGGTGAAGAACAGTGCGGATTTTGAACGGAACATGGCTGGTTATGACCTTGTGTCTGCATTGAAAGAGGAGCTGGCATTTGAGCCGACAGTGATTGTGGTGGCCCTTGGACGGAACGCGAAGGCGCCTGGCAGCGTGGACGAGAAGTTGGCTTATCGCTTGGCGTTTGCCCGGCTACTGAAGAGTTTGCAGGAGCAGAGCAAGGTACGGGTTGTGGTGCGGAGCGAATTTTGGGCAGAGCCGGCCAAGGAAGCCGAGGTGCGGCAGGCCTGCGAGGCGGCGGGGGTGTTGTATGTGGACATTGGCGCACCAGCGGGGGATGGGGCAAATTTGGGTAGTGCTGAGCGCAAGTTTGAGCACGCTGGCGTGGGCGGGCATCCGGGAGACAAGGGGATGGAGGTGATCGCGGAGCGATTGTGGGAAGGGATGCGTAAGGGCTGGGCTGGGCAGAAACCCTAGAATTAATTGCTGGATGATTGACATCGTTTGTGGAACTTTGTGTTTTAAGCAATTAGCTGTAAACCATTTGGCGTGCCTACGGTTGGGCACGCAAGGGCAGCCCTTGCTTGCAAGGCGCCCTTGGCGGATTGGTTTTGTTTGATGTTTATGTAAGAAAGCCCCTGGGGGACC
>CAIWHS010000250.1 GCA_903912515.1 uncultured Planctomycetaceae bacterium | reverse complement strand
CAATGCCAGTCATGCCACGCCATCATGGCATTTGCCGCCACCAGAGCCGCTCAGAATTGCGATTTTTGCGGATCCCCTTCCATCATCCCTCATCAGGCCGCACGTGAGGCCATCACCCCGGAAAGTATCCTGCCGTTCAGCGTGAGTGAAGCCCACGTGCGGGAAAATCTTCGGATCTGGTATGGCTCGCACTGGCTGGCGCCTCGCACACTCAAACAAGCAGCCCTCACCGATACTCTCCACGGATTATACATTCCCTATTGGACATTCGACTCCCACGTCCACGCCGCATGGCAAGCGGAATCCGGAACATACTATCACGAGACCGAACACTTCACCGACACCAACGGCCAACGACAAACCCGCCAGATCAGAAAAGTGCGATGGCAACCCGCCGCCGGCAAGCTGGACCATTTCTTCGATGATGCCCTCATCCCCGGCACCGTCGGCGTGCGAGCAGATTACCTGCAGAAAATCGAGCCTTTTCCAACCACCGGAGATGTCTTAAAACCTTATGAACCAGCCTTTGTCCGCGGCTGGGTGGTGGAAAGATACCAAGTGGACCTGCGCCAGGCCGCTGAACAAAACTTCCAGCAAATGGAGACCGCCGTCGAGCAGATGTGCACCGCCCAAATCCCCGGCGACACCCATCGCAACCTGCACGTGCAGAGCCAATACGCAGGACGCACCTTCAAACATGTCCTCTTCCCAGTCTGGATCGTGAGCTACACTTTCGGCTCCCGAACGTTCCAAATCGTCGTCAATGGTCACACCGGAGCCATCCACGGGACCTACCCGCACAGCTGGGTGAAAATTTTCTTCTTCATCATCCTGCCACTTTTAGCTCTGATCACGGTTGTTTTCCTCAACCAGAAATAATCCATCCCTCTCCGTCCAGCCCGTCTCACCGTGCCCACTACCCCATCCACCGGCCGGACACTCCGCGCCCCACACCCCGCCACCCTCGCCTCCCACCCACTCCAAAATCCGTTTGCCGCGTCGTCGCCCGCCTCCTAGTCTGTAGTTTCCCGTTTTCCGTTTCAATTTCTCGCCACCGCCCCACCGCCCCCACTTTTTTCCCCATGCTCGCCCTGATTCGCAAACACCAGTATGCCCTCTTCATCGTCGTCCTGATCGTCGGCATCGCATTCTTCGTCTTCCCCGACAGCCGGTCCGCCCAAAACAACCGCTTCGGCGGACCAGACGGCCGACCCATGAACATCTTGGGCACAAAGTTCACTCCGGAAGAAGTTCAAGCCATTCGCGAAAGCTGGGACATCCTCTACGTCCTGGGAACAGGCAGCGGCGGCGGCTTCAACTTTAGCGACCCCATGTTTCAACACCTAATGAGGGTCAACGCCATCGCTCAAAGAACGCAAGGATCCACCCCCGAGGAACAAGAACAACGACGCGACTTCGTCGTCAATACCGCTATGACCCGAGTCCTCGCCCGCGAAGCAGGAATCAGCGCCAGCGAAAATGAAATCAACGAGCGCATCCAGTCGCTGCCACGGTTCCAGACCGACGGGAAATTCGATTCCCAAAAATGGAGTGTCTTCATCGATGCCTTCGGTGGTGAAGCCGGCGCCCGACGCAAAGCCATTTATGCCGCCGTTGCCGATGCCATCGTTTTTGACAAATTAGTGGCCCTGACCGGCCCGCCCGCCCCCAAAACCGCCACCGAACTCACCCTCGCCTACACAGCGGAAAATCAACAGCTCACCACTTCCATCATCAGTCTCTCCAAAGCAGACTTCGCCAGCCAAGAAGTCACGGAACAAGAACTCAAAGACTATTACGAAAAAAATAAGGCCCTCGACGAACTCAAATCCGAGGAAAAACGATCGATCAGCTACGTCTTCATCCCCGCCCCCAAACCCGAAGAACTCAAAGACCTCGACGAAGCCGCCAAAACCGAAAAAGAACGCGCCCACAAAAAAGTCGCCGCTGACTTTTCCGAACGCCTCGTCGCCGAGGATCGCGGTAGTAAAACCTTCGACACCATCGCCGCTGAATTAAGCCTCGAGGTGAAAAAAGCCGGCCCCCTCACCGAAGCCACCCTGCCCGAAGACCTCAAAGACAAAGGCCGTCTCTCCACCCGGATCTTCAGCATGGTCGAGGTCGGCCGCAGCGAGGTGGAAGCAGCCCCAGATGGCTACTACGCCTTCGAGGTCACCGCCATCGAACTACCCCAAACACTGGAATTCGAAGCCGCTAAGGAGAAAATCACCACCACCCTCAAAACTAAAAAACAAGAGGAGAAATTCCAGGAGACCCTGAAAACCAGCAGGGAAAAATTGCAGGCCGCTCTCACCGCCGGTAAACCATTCGCCGAAGCCGTCACCGAGTCCGGCTTGGCCGCCGCCCCACGCGATCTGCCCGCCTTCAGTCAGAAAAAACCCCTGACTGGTGACACCGATGGCCCGTCCATCGCCGCCGCCGCCGCCAAAACCGACATCGGCCAAGTCAGCGAACCCGTCACCAACGCCACCGGGGCCCTGCTCGTCTACGTGGCCAAAAAAGAACTGCCCCAAGATCCAAAAATGGAGGATGACAAAAAATCGCTCGCCCTGCGCCAGCTCATGATGAGCAGCCAACAGCCCGAAAGTAATCCGCTCTTCTCCGCCTGGTTTAATAAAAAACGCGACCTCACCGACGCTAGCTTGAGCGTCCGTTAAGACTGCCCCCCTCCCAAATCTCCCAGGCTAAAACGCATTCTGGCTGGCGACGCTTCGCACACCACAGGACACACCCCCTGTCATGCGCTCGTCATCGCCAGCCAAAATTGTCGT
>CAIWHS010000249.1 GCA_903912515.1 uncultured Planctomycetaceae bacterium | reverse complement strand
GTTACGAGAAGCGTGATGACATCCATCAAGCTTTCCTGTCCATCGGCTGCATCATGATCTGCTGGAATAGGTTGGCTCAGTTTTGTTAGAGCTCCTAAGGCTTGTTGGCTGTTTAATCCCGCGTCAACTGTGCGGTATCGCGGGCTATGGTCGCGCAAATCTGTTCCAGCGGCAAATCGTTTGGCTCAAGGCCGAACGGGTCCTCAATTTCTACACCAGCATCCTCAATCCCAAGCATGCCCAGCGCCACCAGAGCAGCAATTGCCGGTGCCGCGAATCCCACCTTTTCAATCAGCACGAAAGGTAGTGAAAATACATACAGCGTGATGCTCAATTTGATCAGCGATGCATAAATGAACGGCAGGGGTGTTTTGTGGATCTTTTCACAAGCGCCTTGTTGGTCCACCATCACTGTGATGCAGTTAGTCATCAATTGGGCAATGCGTGTGTCAATTTTGCCTATCAAATGCCTCTCATGAACCCATTCTTCCATGGCCCGTGCAATCCGGGTGGGTGGGTTGCCCACAGAGCGCACCCGCTCATACAGGCTGCCTGGAATGAAGTGCGCTAGCTCCTCAAGATCCAGATCGTCTCGAAGCACCTGCTTGACCGAAAGTACATAGGCCGCCACAAGCCGCGCTAACTCGTCTGCCGGACCGGCCCAAACATGCGCAATGCGAACCAGACTTCTGCTCTGGTTGACAAGCATGCCCCAATGCCCGCGTCCATCCCAGTAACGGCCGTTGGAACTGTTGGTCCGAAAAACGATCAGCATACCAAGGGCCACACCCAGCACCGTGTGCCCGATCGGGTCTAACGACGGGATTTCAATGTCCCAGTGCAGCTTCTCTTCCACAATGGGAAAAACATCCAGCTTCAGCACCGTTAAAAACAGGCTTAATATCGTAACCGCAGACACCCGCCCAAGCACCCTTGGCAGCACAGTTCCCTTGAACCGCAAAATCAGGCGTAACCAATTCTGTCGATCGTAGGTGATCATGGTCGGCCCTGGCTCGAAACGAATCGTGTATTAAAACATTCCAATCAGGAAATTCGTCTCACTTCTTTTTCCACCAGTCGGTCCGGGGCACCATCACCGGGTCCTTGCCGCTGTTCTCCCACTGGCCGCCATATGCCTTCTTCAGGTTTACTAAATACTCACCCCAGCCTTCCTTGGCCGCCTTGATTTCCGCAACAGTGGAATCGTCCTGCTTTTCAGGGCCAGGGAACGGGTTTGCCGGCGAATCCACAAGCGGTGCGCCCAACACCTCCACCTCACGGTCTTTCAAGATCCTACCCACCCGTGGACGGTGCGAGGTGTACAGGGCTTTGGGGGTTGCCGTTGTGGGTAGCGGGTTGATCTTACCTTGGGGAGCTGGCTCCGATACCGATTCCAAAGCCAACCGCAGGCTATCCAGTCCAGCGATTTTTCCTTTATCGCCGCCGCTTTCAGAACTCGATTGCTTGAATAGCGCCAATTCTTCAGCTTTTGCCCAGAGGAGCACCCCGTAATAAATCGCCTCCAAGGGGTCATAGGGTGCCACCGCAGGAGACATTTTCTCAGCGCATATTTTCTTGAACCGCTGGTTTTCCTCGCCAGCAATCGAAGAGAGGTAACTCCAAATCAAGTAGTCACCTGCAAATAACGAGGGTTCTTCAGTCTTCTCAAGATCACGCTCGGTCAGCGACAGGCTCACAACCGGCACCCTGCCCTTAGCCTCTGCTCCAGATTTTTCACCCTTGCGAAGTTCCCCGAAAAACTTTTCGTTCACTCGCAGGCCGTTTAGGGTGTTGATAATCAGGTCAGGCTTGGCTGCAAGGGCTTTACGCGCCACTTCTTCGGCCATTGCCAAGTTTTTCAGCGGCACATATTCTTCACCAACGATTTCGAAATCACCAGAAAACCGGGTCTCCATCATCATCCGTGCAACTTCAAAACTGGCCCGTGGATAAACATAGTCACTTCCCACCAGGAAAACTTTGCGCGGTTTGCCGCCGTTCTCTGGTAGCAGTTCCTTGCGCGCAAAATTTAGCAAACGCTGCATTTGCTGGTTGGGCACCATACCCAAAAACACGGCATGGCTCGTGTCTTCCAAACCCTCGAACTGCATGGGATAAAACAACAGGCAGTGCCGGCCAGCCTTCGCCTGATCCTCCAGAACCTCAAGCACTGCTTTCCTGCACGAACTCGTCCAACAGCCAAAAATAACCCGACAACCCTCTTTCTCCACCAATCGCTTAGCCTCCGAGGCGAACACCAATGGGTTCGATGCCCCGTCTGCCTTCACAATCTCCACTTTACGTCCGTTCACCCCAGGCTTGTCATTGTTGGAAAGACCGCCTCGGTTGACCTCATCCACAGCCACACGCACGGCATCCGCAAGCGGCAGCTCCTGCACATCAAATGGGCCGCTACTGGAAAACAAAACGCCCACTTTGAACGGCTCGCCAGTGAAGTCTGCAACCGCTGGCACCACGCCATCTTTCGGGTCACCCTTCGGCTGACGGTAAAACAAAAAGAGAGATAAGCTACTAACAATCGCAACTAAAGCCATCAGTCCGCTTGCCAGAGCTAGCCAAGAACTTTTGCTCTTCAAATTGGTTTTTTTAGAAACGAGGGACGAATTGGGGTTTTTTGGATCCTTTGGAACAAAACTAGGTATTTCCCCGCCATTCTGGACCGCCTCAATCTGCTTCACCAAAAGGCCAGCATTCGCAGGCCGATTGTCTGGATCCTTTGCTAACAAACGCTTTAAAAGTTCGAGAACCTTTTTGGGAATGCTCCGCCCGGTGTTCACCAGGTCGGGCATCGGCTCATCGACCGTGTTCTGCAACACTGCCATGGTGTCTTCGCCAGCAAACGGAAGTTTT
>CAIWHS010000248.1 GCA_903912515.1 uncultured Planctomycetaceae bacterium | reverse complement strand
CATAACCAACCTTCTAGGCGTTTCTTCCCGTCCAATCCCTGAAGCAAGACACCCACGAGGCCCTGGATCAACAGCAAGGCGATCGCCACCGGTTCCAACACCTCCGCCTTTTGAACCCATTTGTTCCATACCTCCGCCCATCCTGCGCCGGAGCCTCCAGGAAACGGGCTGGTCCAATCATCGAATGCGTGGGTATGGCTCGCCTCCTCCTCGGCGAAGTAAAGAGTTTTATCCATCGTCCATCCGGCAAGAATTACAATGCCGAGAACCAAGGCCAGCCAGCCCAGCATCCTGGGACCCTTGGAAAACACCAGCCAAGCCACAAGCCCCAGGTTCATCCCCACACCCACAGCGAAAAGGGCGAAGGCCGCCCCGGTACTGTTGCCATGCTCAAATATCAAGCCGACTCGCATCATTCCCTGGAGCACGCCCGAATAGAGGACCGCCCCGACCAAGGTCATCAGGGGAGTACTCAGCCACGAATCATGGCGCATCGTGGTGGACAGCGCCCCGTGGGGAATGAGGCCGGCCAACAACCCCGTAGCCATCACCGAAGCCACACAGTAAGGCAAGTTCGCCCCCACTGTTTCTCTGGAGGCCGTCACAAAAACCAGGCAAAGCCTGCCAAGCCCTGGAGGAGGCATCGCTTCTTCACCGCAAACCGGTTCCGGTTCACCCGGCGAAAAAACACGGCTCCACAGCTCCCCACCAGCCACGGCGATCAGCATGGTCACCAGCACAAAAATGATGATCACCGTCGGTTCGGACAAGGTCAGGCCGTACAGAAATGAAAGAGGATTTAACTGCGGCGCGGCCAAGACAAAAGCCAAAACGGTGGGCCAGGGCACCCCAGCCCGCACCATTTCCCTGGCGACAGGAATCACCCCTAGACTGCAGACCGGCAGCAGGGACCCAATGAACCAGGCTCGGACCAGGTCTCCCAAGCCGTTGCCACCAAAAAGCCTCCGGGTTCCAGCCGCTCCCACCATCCGCCGGAGGATTGCCGCAACCAGCAACCCCACCGCCAGCGTCGGGGTGCATTCGATGGCGGTTTGGCCCATGCGCACAAGCACCGAAAGGATCATCGCCTGACTGTCCATGACCATCCCCTCACGATCACCACTTAGAAAGGAGCCGGAATTTGCCGCATCAGTCCGTTGATTACATTCGCGGCCCCTTTCGGCTCGACACCGTGGATGCCAAGGCGCACAGAAAGCACGGGTTCAGCAACCGCCTGGACATCGTCCGGGGTGACATACCTTCTGCCATCGAGAAATGCCCAAGCCTGCGCGACCCGTTGCCAGATGAGCATTCCCCTCGGAGAAACCCCAAGTGCAATGCCAGCATGCCCGCGGGTCGCCCGGCAAAGGTCCACGAGGTAACCCCTCACAGGTGCCTCGACGGCCACCAAGCGTACCAGCCGCTGCGTTTCAGCGAGCTCACTCATGTCCATCGGAGGCCCGGCAGGAGTGGATCCACACTCTTGCCCCTCACCCACCGCGCTTTCCAGCATCGCCATCTCATCAACTCGGTCCGGATATCCCACTGACAGTTTCATCGCGAAGCGATCCAATTGAGCCTCGGGAAGTGGATAGGTTCCGTGGTGCTCCACCGGATTCTGGGTGGCGATAACAAAAAACATCGGCGGCAACGCGTGCCGGATATTGTCCACCGTGACCTGCCTTTCTGCCATCGCTTCCAGGAGGGCCGACTGGCTCCGCGGTGTGGCACGGTTGATCTCGTCCGCCAAGAGGATTTCCGAGAAGACCGGACCACGCTGGAACTCAAATTCGCGGGTCTTCTGGTTGAAAATGGAAAAACCGGTGATGTCACCCGGAAGCAGGTCAGGGGTGCATTGAACCCTGGCGAACCGGCAGCCAAGGGCCGAGGCGAGGGCCTTGGCCAGCGTGGTCTTGCCGAGTCCTGGCATATCCTCCAGCAGCAGGTGCCCCTGGGCCAGCAAACAAGCCAACACTTTTTCAACCAGCGCCGACTTGCCGCGCAGGGCACCATTCAATGCTGAACGAACGCGCGCCAAACCACCCCCGACATCCACCTGCTGGATCATCCGACTTCTCCTCCGCGAACCCGGGCAGCCCGTCGCAAACGGGAAAGGCCCCAATGCGCGAGAATCCTGGAAGACAGTTCCTTCACCGCTCCACCCGTCAAATAACTCGGGCATAACTCCCCATCCGGGGCATGGGCAGCCCAGGCGACCAGGCGGGCGAAAACCACCATGTCCTCCGTGTCTCCCAACTGAGCCAAATCCACAAGCCAAGCCGAACCGCTCTGGCATGGCCGCCTCCTGCAACCGGTTACACGCCCCCTCCATTCCAAAATCCGGGCGGTTTGCATCAGCCTCGGGCGGATCCCGATGTTGTGTTTCATGGAAAGGGCCAGGTAGTAGAACCTGTCCACGATCTCACGCCTCCAAAGGAACACGAGGAGCGCGATCGCGAAGGTGGCCCCGAGGAGCACCGCATTCCGCGCGGACCAATCGACAAAACCCGACCCGGCGCGAAGCAACCGCTCAAAGAGTGCCAACACCGGCGGGCAAACCACGTAGCCCGGAGTCGGCTCGACCACCAGCCAGTCACCGTCGCGGGTCGCGATTTCTACCCAGAAATGCAGATCATCCCGTGTCACCGGGGTGAGCCCTGTCTCTGGGTCATATTTTTCCGGATCGACATAGAAACCGTTGGCCAGGCGGGTCTTCAGGCCGCAATGGCGCAACAAGGTCGCGGCGGCGGTGGCGAAGAGATAATCGGGCCCGCGCCGGCTCTCCAGCAAAAAGTAAGCTACAGGGTCCTTGCAGCCTTCGGGAATTCCGGCATCCCAATCAAGTGTGTATTCCGATCGCAAACTGTCGATCACCCTTTGAGCTTTCAACCAGGTGTTTTCCTCCGAACCAACCCAATTTCGTATTTTCACGATAATTTTTGGATCCAGTTTTTGTCCAGTATTTTGCGGCTCCTGATCCGCAACGGGTGAAATAGCCCAATCCGCCTGAGCAAGCAACCAAGGGTCTACCGTCCTGGCCTCGGTCTCGACCGTGATGCCCGATGGCGCGTTTCTTTGGGAAAAAGCCAGGACACCGTCCTGGGCCCAGCCGAAAAACCCGGGTTCATTGACCCGCCCAACCCGGAAACGCCTCAGGTTGGCTGGCGTT
The DNA here is from genome assembly GCA_903912515.1 of uncultured Planctomycetaceae bacterium. Taxonomy (GTDB): domain Bacteria; phylum Planctomycetota; class Planctomycetia; order Gemmatales; family Gemmataceae; genus UBA6894. The sequence goes on along the minus strand of CAIWHS010000248.1, from coordinate 4,379 downwards.
GGTATGAAGGATCCCTCCGGGGCTGTCATCCGGAACTTGTGGTGGGTGTTCTGGGCGAATATTTCCGGCTCTCCCCGCCGGCCTGGTTGCATCCAACGGTTTTCGCGCATTTCAATGGACGGCTCGGCAACACGGTGCGGCGCCTCCATCCACACCCCGGCCACCAGGCGGTCAAACACCGTCAGCCGCAGGTGCAACGGCGTCAGCCCCTCCACCTCAAACAGGGCCCTGGCTTCCCGCGAAAGTGCCTCCCGCCATTTCTTGGGAACCTTTCTGGAGGTCGGGAACCCCCTTCCTGGCCTTTGACTGTCCGGTGGCGCTTTACCTGTCTCGCGGGTCTTCTCCGGGTTGATGTCCAGCGCGATGGCCCTCTCCTGCTCCTTTGGCTTGAAGGGTTCGCCGAACATGTCATTGGAAAGGTCGTAGAGTGTCGGCAATGGTGAATCAAGGAAAATGTCCGAGTTCACATTGCCGGTCGAATCGGGATTGTCACCGGCTGCCTCCTCGTCGCCATCATTGACCCCGCCCCTTGCCCTGGAATCCTGGCTTCCGGTTCCGCCTGATGTTGGCAACCATTCCGCAAGCACCCATAACGCCTGCCTGGGTGCCCCAGCCCCTACCAGTGCCACCAGGCCACTAACAAGAATGAGGGCTGCCGTCAAACCGGGCAGCGGGAACCGGGTGCGCACAGGCCTGGTGGCCATGGACTGTCCGTACACTGGTTCGGCGAAAACATCGCGCAAACCGCCCCAGTAAACGAGAACAAGCCACATGCTTCCCGCGGCGGTGTAAGCCGCCAGCAAGGCCAGGGTCAAGGGATGGTCACTCATGGTGACAGAGAAAAGGACAAGGAACAGGCTCACGACGCATGCGGACCGCATGCAGAGTGGCACCGCTGAAAAAGCAGCCAAGCCAAGGCCCACATTGCGCAATGCCATCAGCAATTGCAGTTCCAACGGGTACCCTTCCAACCCAAACAGGGGCCTAAGGAATTCGAGGAGAAAAGGTGCGATGAAAAGGGTCGCCAGAACCGGTCCTGCGCGCTTGGAAAGGGTTTGGCTTTCACGGACTCCACGGGTTGCCAATATCCCCAAACCGGCGGCAGCGGCCATCCAACCCAAGGCCCAAGCCATCGCCTGCCAGGACGGCCTAGTGTGGTCGGCAGCCATTTCGACAGCTGCCGCCGCAAGGCAAAGCAACAGGAAAGTAACTCTTCGTACCATTTTGCCAAGCTCAGGAACCATGGCGGGCCTCGCTCCAGCCATTCAATAGCAAACCGGGCACATGGTTCGGTCCGCAAAACCACAACCAGGCATCACCCGGTTTGGTAAACCCGCTCCTTGTTGATCCGCCAAAACCCTCCAGGGAAAGCAGCGCCCAGCGCCGGTTGGCTCGTTCACAGGGCGCGCAATGGGCGGCCTGGTAGCCCTTGCTGGTGGTAACCACAACCTGAAGGCCGTCCCTGAAGCCCCTGCACAAGGGGCATGCCAAAATGTCATTCAGTTCCCGAGGCACCTTCACCGCCATAGCTAAGGCATCGAGAATTCTTTTTTTGTGTAAAGAACCAGCAGCGGCGGGCAGTTCCACCCCTGCGCAGGCAAAACCAACCTCGGCTCCCTCATCCAACCAGCCGCAGGCCAGGCTGGCGGCAACCCGGATGGCCCATTCGAATGAGCTGTCTGCCCCGTCTCCGGCATGATTTGCAGGGTGGGCATCCAGAACAACCTGAACCAGCGGACGCGCGTTGGTTTGCAACTCGCAAACGATCAACCGGTCATGCTTGGCGGATTGCCCCCAATGGATACGCCTGGGTGAATCGCCACGACGATAGGGTCGCACCCCCATGACATCCCCGTGGGATCCCATCTTGCCCCTGGATACCTGCCCCTCCACCACTCTCTCCGAGACAACCGACGGTACCGGACCAACGGGGAACACCCTGGGCCAAACCACCAGGCGGCCATTGTTCAGGAGGGTTCGAGACCGTCTCCAAACACCAAAGGGAAATCCCGAGCCCAAACGCGCCGAATCCAGCGGGTATACACCCCTAGTGTCTGCCTTGAGATTCCAACGGCATTCCACCTCGCGCCGTCCCGGAATCCTCGCAACAGCCACCTCCACGATGCCGGTATCGCCATAGAACGCCCCGCGCAGGGAAAGGCCCCAAGCCGACCAGGGGGCACGGTTGCAAACCAGAAGCCTCGCCCCACAGGTGTCCCCCTCCGTCGCCGCCCCTTTGTCAAAACCGATCGAGACACGCAGAAAGGCCAGAGAGATAAGCGGCCACAAGGCACCCGCAGCGATAACAGCCCCGATTCCGGCGGCGAGCGCAAAACCCTGGGGATGCAGGAAAAAACCGCAGGCAAGCGATGACAATGCGGCAAGCACCAGCACGCCGAACGGGTTGTAGACCGCCCCGCGAACCTTGGCACTGAAAACAGGGAAGAAATCGCGGCGGGCCAGCTCCCTTAGCGTCGCCATCCGTCCCCCCTTCAAACGCTGGGCCAAACCGGTCACAGCGGGCACTCCCCGCCTTCTTCCCTCATCGCGTTCCGGGCTTGCTCCGGGGTCGGCCATTCGGGCAGCGGATCGGTGAAGCGCGCCCATCCCGCAGGGCCCATCGCCATCTCCCGGTCCGTCAGAAGCATTCCTTCCAATGCCTCACGCACCGCGCCAATGTTCATCTTGTCCCCAATGAAGACCAGCTCCTGCCGACGATCACCCCAAACCCCGCCCTCGGCGATTTCCTTCAAACCCTCCGCCTGTTGGTGCGGATCGTCAGGCCAGTCATCCCTCGGGGTGGCATGCCACCAGAAACCCTGAGGCGAAAGTTCGGTAACCCGTCCCGCCTGAGACCAAAGGCCGATCCAATCAGGTCTGGTGGCAATCCAGCAAAAGCCCTTCGAACGCAGCAGACCCTTCATCAACTTTTTACGGTTGAAGAACCTTTCCAGCCGGACCGGGTGGAAGGGCCTGCGGGCCCGGAATACAAACGAAGTGATGCCGTACTCCTCAGTCTCCGGCTGCTCTTCCCCCCGCATCACAGCCAACCATCCCGGGGCGCTTGCGGCCTTGTCAAAATCAAACAAACCAGTGCCCAGAATCTGCTCAAGGGGAACCCTGCCGCGGATGCTTCGGGTGATGACAGCTTTCGGGTTCAGCGATTTCAGGCACGCTTCCAGTCTTTCCAGACGTTTGATTGGCAATAGGTCAACCTTGTTCACGACGATCACATCAGCGAATTCAATCTGGTCGATCAGCAGATCCACCACCTGCCGCTCGTCCTCCTCGCCCAGGGCCTGTTTCCGATCCAGCAAGGAGTCGGGGGAATGGTAATCGTCTAAGAATCGTGCGGCGTCCACCACAGTCACCATGGTGTCCAGCCGCGCAACGCCGGAAAGGGAATTACCCTCCTCGTCCTCGAAGGTGAAAGTCTCGGCCACCGGAAGCGGTTCGGAGATCCCGGTGGACTCGATGAGCAGGTAATCGAATCGCCCCTCGCGGGCGAGCCGGTTCACCTCCTTCAGCAGGTCTTCCCGAAGCGTGCAGCAGATGCAGCCGTTCTGCATTTCAACGAGTTTTTCCTCAGTCCTGGAAAGGGCGGCCTTTCCCCCCTTGACCAGCGCCGCATCGATATTCACCTCCGACATGTCATTGACGATGACCGCCACGCGCATGCCTTGGCGGTTGGCCAATACATGGTTCAGCAGCGTGGTTTTTCCGGCCCCCAAAAAACCTGATAGGACTGTCACCGGCAAACGCCGGTCTTTACCGGTTTTTCCACTTATATTTTTGTTCATGCCACCCATAGCCCGCCACCTCCCCTGGTCATCCTTAAATAGCCTCTGGATCCCGTAACTCCCTCGGAAGCCGCGATACATCCCTGGCCAGCAACCGAACGCAATTGGGTCAACACCCCTTCCCAGGGGCCCGGTACCCGTGGCTCTGACAAACCGGGGCGCCATCCACGGCGGGAAATCTTTTCCCAGGTCGCCGCCATCTCCTTCCCGCGCACCACAGGTGAGGTCGGTTTGCCCAGCAGGCTCTCCTGCCGGTACCGGGCACCCAGGTTTTCCGCCACCCAATGCTCATACGACGCCATCCATGCGGCCAAATCCCTCACCAAACCCCCGGCAATTTCAACGTCTGCCCGATTGACCGGTCTCCTCATGGCACCGAGGTCACGGGGACAATGGACCGGACCGACAGGCTGAGCCGCCAATAAGAACGGATTAAAGGTATAGCGTTTAATCCACAAAGCGTTTCCCGAGGCGTCGACTAGGAGGACGCCGAATCCCCAAAGGGACAAGCCTTTTTCCCCGCGAGTTCGCGCCTGGTACAGGGTTGATTGCGCGCTGGCGCGTGGCGGACGGATCCTG
>CAIWHS010000247.1 GCA_903912515.1 uncultured Planctomycetaceae bacterium | reverse complement strand
TGCTATTCAAAAAGCTATGGAAATTGCTAAAACTAAAACTGAAGGAATGTCTCCGGCCAACACTATTGAATTTATGAAAGGGTATAATGAAGTCACTGGACCATATATACAATCAAAGATTTCTAAAATGCGGTAATTTCCGCCCTTTACAAGTCCAAACCAGATAAATTCCATAAAAATTAGAATTTAAAACCCGGTTCATAGAACCGGGTTTTTGTTTCGCAACGGCACCATTACCATAAAATAATTTTTACTTCTTGTTTAAGAAATTAACAAAAAATACACTTTTTTATAATGTTATATGCATAATAAACATATCTAATTTCTGTTTATTGTTTTTATTCGAAGAAAATCTATCCAGCCTTTTTCATTAAGCTTTATTTCACCATCCCGAATCAGCCGAATCCTAACGGTCGGGCTCAGCGCCTCAAATTCAGCCTCCATTTTTTGCCAACCAGGCTTTCCATTTACAGCGTTCAAACGGATGTCATGTGTATTGGCTAAATCCGCCGAGAGATTTCCACTGGTCATTTGCGAGGCATCGAACCAGACGCTAAACGTATATTTTTTCCCTACCTCCAACGGAACATTGTCGCTGATAAGGGCGATGGCACCTTCAGCATGGCTCCCATTTGGTTCAAATCGAATGGAATGATGATCATCCATTCCCCTGCTATTATCCGGAATAAATTGGCCATAGTAACCCGTGTTGGCCAATTGATATTGGTAAAACTGGAACCCCTTGGTGAAGGATGGGTTGGAAACCAAGTTACCATTTTCACCCAACATGGCAGGCAATTTAACGGCATCTTCCCGGCCGTTTGAATGGTAAGGCTGAGCCAACCAAGCCGTAAACGGCACAAGCATCAATAAAACCGAAAGCATGGACACTAGTGCCAAGAACCTGGCTGCTGGTTTTGCGCCTTCCTTTACGGAAGCCGTTTCAGTGTCAATCCACCCAATCTTCCCATCCAGGGCAAGCAGGGCTGCAAGATTCCCAGAACTCTTGTTCTGGGCCAGAATATTCTCAATTTCCCTGGCGGATTGGGGCCTTTTGTCGGGTGATTTTTCACACATAAAAGCCAGTAACTGCGACAACTTAGACGAGACACCGGCTTTTTCAAGGCATGGGACCGAAAGCGGAATATTGGAATGAGCCAAAGCCTTTTTCATCGGGGTAGCGAATTCAGGTTTTGGGTAGGGTGGTTTTCCCGTCAGTAACATGAACAGGGAACACCCTAAGCTGTAGAGGTCGCTGCGATGGTCGGCAACCTTCACATCCATCGCTTGTTCCGGGGCCATGTAGTCAAAGGTGCCCAACACCCAATCATCGCCGGTCAGGCTTGAATCCCCTTCCGCCAAATTGCGGGCCAAACCCAAATCAAGCAATTTGATGGTACCGTCCACTGTCAGGAATAAATTGGATGGCTTCAAATCCCGGTGGACCAATCCCTGACATTCCAAAGCAATCAGAGACCTCGCGGTTTGCAGGGCGATTTGCA
>CAIWHS010000246.1 GCA_903912515.1 uncultured Planctomycetaceae bacterium | reverse complement strand
TCGATATGACTTTTTAAATCATTTGCTAAGCATGAATGTCGATCGCTACTGGCGCTGGCGCACCACCCATTTGGCTCCACTGCCAAACGATGGTTCTCCTGTTTTAGACACCTGCACCGGCACCGGGGATTTGGCACTCACCTATCATAAGCTGGCAAAAGGCCGTAACCGATTGGTGGGCACAGACTTCTGTTTTCCCATGCTCGAAAGGGCCCAAGTCAAAAAGGCGGCGCGCTCAGGCCTCGATTTTATGATGGCCGATACCATGCGATTGCCATTTCCAGACAGCCAATTTGGTCTGGTTACGGTTGCCTTTGGCCTGCGCAATGTTTCAAATACCAACGCTGGCCTTCGCGAAATGGTCCGTGTCTGCAAACCGGGTGGCACGGTCGCCGTTCTAGAGTTTTCCTCACCCAGGCTCTGGCCATTTAGTTGGTTTTACCGCCTCTATTTCAAATACATCCTGCCCCGCATCGGCCAATTGGTCAGCGGCAGCAAGGATTTCGCCTATGGTTACCTGCCCGCTAGCGTAGCCACTTTTCCCGAGCGGCAGGCATTGGCCGACCGTATGACAGCCTCAGGGTTGCAATCGGTTCGCTATCACCCTCTCACCCTAGGTATCGCCACGCTTTACCTTGGCAAAAAATGCCCCAACTGATAATTCCTCACCAAACCCAACATGAAATGCCTCACCACCTGAAATTCCGCACCCTATCGAACAGATTTCTGTAAAATCATGCTCTCACGCAGGAATCTTCAAACATGCCCACAGATCACCTTTTGCTACGCGCCGCCAAGGGCGAATCCATTGAGCGGGTTCCGGTCTGGGCCATGCGACAAGCTGGTCGGTGGGACCCAGAATTTCAGCGCGTCCGCGCAGGCCAGGATTTCTTTTCTTTTTCTGAAGATGTTGAGCGCGCCGCTCAGGTCTCTGTCCTTCCCGCTCGTTTTGGGGTCGATGCGGTCATTCTTTTTTACGACATCACCACGCTTCCCTTTGCCATGGGCCTCCCATTCGCCCTGCAGCCCGAGAAAGGCCCCATGCCTGACCGGCCAATACGCACTATGGCTGATCTCGAAAGGCTAAATCCGGATCCCCACCCCGACTCCTACGCCCATATCACCGGGCTTTTGGCCCGGGTGCGGCAAATGCTTGCTGGCAAATTGCCAGTCCTCGTCTTCGCAGGCGCTCCCTTCACAGTCGCCAGCTATTGCATCGGCACCGGTAAAGATCTCGCCGCCACCCGCGCCTTTGCCGCCGAGAACCCCAAAGTGTTTGCCGGGCTCATGGATCGCCTCGGCCATGCCACTGTTGGATTTGTCAACACCATGCTTTCTCTGGGCGGCGATGCCTGGCAACTGTTCGACAGTTGGGCCGGCAAACTAAGCGAAACCGAATACGACACCTGGGCCCAAAAGTGGCATGTCGACATTCTGGCAAAAACCGCCAAAGCCAACCCCGACAAACCCTCCATTCTCTTCGTCAAAGAATCTCCCTACCTCGATAAACTCTGCGCCGCAGGCGCGCCAGTGGTCTCACTCGGTGAGCACCACAATCTTGCCGAGGCCCGATCACGCTGGCCACATTTGGTTTTCCAGGGCAATGTCCCAGAAAGAATCCTTCGCACAGGCACACCCGAAGAAGTGCGCCAGGCGGTTAAAAACTGTCTCAGCCAAGGCGGCGGCCACAAGCACATTCTCAATCTCAATCACGGCGTCGACCGCGCCACTCCGCCCGCTAACTTCCAAGCCTATGTCGATGCCGCCCGCGGCCTGATCTAGTTCTATAGCATCCTGATTTCAATTCGCCCCTTCAGGGGATTCCTGCTACTCTGTAAATATATCTAAATAATCTTATATGCGATCCGATTTTCTCATAATCTATGCCGCGCAAATTATTATTTGCATTTAATAAATTCTGACCTAGGGTTCTCGCGAAGGTCATCTCCCCCACTGCCTTCACCCGTCCCTTTTGACAAACCGCAACCTAAAAAAGATGAGGATTACCCATGTGGAATTTGCTCCCGGCTGCCTGGCCCAAGTCTTGCCAAAAAATCATTTCACAAAAACCAAAAGTCACACCAAAAGAAAAACGCAAAACCAAACCCAATCTTGAGGCTTTGGAAATTCGCCTCAATCCCGCTTTTATCTACGCGGTCGATAACGACTGGGGTAGTGGTTTTCAAGCCCATGGCCTGCTGACCAACGAGCAAACCGCTCCCATGGCGAATTGGCAGGTTGAGTTCGACTACAACCGCGATATATCCTCTATATGGGATGGTAAAATTGCCTCCAAGGTCGGCCGCCACTATGTCATTGTCCCCGAATCGTATAATTCCAGCATTTCCGTGGGGGCTAGTGTCCAATTTGGCTTTGTCGGGGCGGGGGGCACAATCACCGACAAACCCTCCAATGTGGTTATCACTTGGGACGGCTCGACAAAACCACCGGCACTCCCAGCCCTATCTGTCGCTGATGTCAGTTTGACAGAAGGAAACACGGGCACCAAAAACGCTGTTTTCACAGTTTCCCTTTCAGCCAAATCCGCCTCCTCGGTCACCGTCAATTACGCAACAGTAAATGGCACCGCTGCTGCTGGAGCAGACTTCGCCTCCACCTCAGGGTCTCTCACCTTTGCCCCTGGTGAAACCACTAAGACCATCAGTGTAATTGTTACAGGCGATGCGTTGGTCGAGTCCGATGAGGTCTTCAGTCTGAACCTTACCGCTCCAAGCGGCGCTACCATTTCACGCACCACGGCAACCGGCACCATCCTGAACGATGACATCGCCCCCCTAGCGCTTTCAGTTTCAGATGTCACACTCACGGAAGGCGATTCCGGCACAAAAAATGCTGTTTTCACAGTGGCATTATCATCAAAAGCAAGCACTGTGGTCACAGTGAAATTCGCAACCAATAACGGAACAGCCACCGCAAGCACTGACTACACCTCAACCACCGGAACCCTCACCTTTGCCATTGGTGAAACCAGCAAAACTGTTCAGGTGCCAGTTCTGGGTGATACCGTTGTCGAGTCCGATGAG
>CAIWHS010000245.1 GCA_903912515.1 uncultured Planctomycetaceae bacterium | reverse complement strand
CGGGAGGTGGCAAGGGTATATGTGTATTGCTCTTTGACCCTTTACAGGCCTTGGTCTCGGTTGGGATAGACGCAAGAGCCGAGGTGCTTGCCCAGTTGGAAAGGGCGGTCCAACAACCCTCAGTGATGGTCGCATAGAATTTCCAGTCCAATTTACTCGAAGCGATTGCTTATTGGATTTGGAAATGCCCGGTGATTTAAGGATTGCTGGTCAACGACTGCAATGGCCTGCTTGAACCTATCAAAAATCAATCCATGGCTTGCGAAATAATTGACCCAGGCCCAAGGGTCGGTCATTTCACCTGTTGCAAAAAGTGCTTGAACTCGGAAGCCGGATCGTAAGTGTTGCTGTCATGCAAGACGGCGCCAAAGACTAGGCGGAGCGCTTGGTCTTTTTTGACTGTCACAGAACTGGTGGTTCCCTGACGCATGGCCGCACGGCCAAAGGGATTGGCCACGAAGACGCCGTAGTCGCGGTTGTGCCACCAGGATGTGCGGAAGTTGGAGGGTGCCGGCATTAGAGTGATGCCGATACGGCGGCCATCTTGAGTGCCGGAATAGTCACACCAAGCCGCTGGTTTGCCCCAGGTCCCCTTGGCCGACTTCAGGCCGTCGCTGTTGAGCAATTGGCCACCTTTGGTTTCGATCAGGCCGGTTGCCAGACGCGCGCCAAAACCCATTTCCTCCTGATCACCAAAGATCAGGTCCCGCTCGGTTGCAGTGACGGTGGCATCCCAAACAAGCAGCCAGCCCGCCGGGCGTTGGCTCAGGACAAACCGGTTGACCATGGTGCCCATCGGTTGGCCATCCGGGGTCAGTAACCGTGATTCTGTTGCGAAACGGATGGTGTCAAGGGTGGCAGTGGGAGGGGCCAAAAAACTGGCATGCTGAATGCGTCCCCGATTGCGCCAGAAGTCCACGCCACTGATATCGCCGAAGCCGAGCCAAAGACCCGGGTGCATGGTGTCGTGATCGGTGGCATCCTTGCCGGCGATAGGCGGGTGGTTGCGGCTGATCTTCATGCCGTTCCATCCATGCAGGTTGGCAAAGTAAGGCCGCAGCACTTTGGGATCGCGGAAGACATATTCCGCCAGCGGTTTGCCAGCGTGCGTGATGACCAGTCGGTCGGATTGAAGGTCCAGCGCGAAGGGTGAATTGGCCGCCACGGCAGGCAGCATAGCCTCGGAGCCGGGTTTTTTGTTTTCGGGGTTTTGAATCTCCGCTGGCCGGGCTTTTTGGGTCATGAGGAAGGCGGCGATATCAGCAACCAAGGGTGGTGTCAGCAGCCGGTCGAAGGCTGGCATGGCCGATTTTTTGGTGGATTTGCGGGTTTCGATTTTTTCTTTGGCCAGCACCACCCTTTCGGCAGTTGACAGGCCCAGGGTCAAGGAAAGGCCGCTTTCCTCGAGGAGCACGCCGGAATAAAGCTTGCCATCTGTGGATTCAACCAGCAGTTGGGAAAAGCCTTCTGTGATATGCGCATCGGGTTGAACGATCGATTCGACAATATGTTTGGGGTTGGCGCGTTGGCCGATATCGCTCAACTGCGGCCCAAAAGAGTTCACCTGCTGGGTCAGGCTGTGGCATTTCGCGCAGCCGGCAACCTGCTTGAACAAAATTTCACCCCGCTTGGCATCCCCTTTTGGCAGTTGCCCCAAACCCATTTCCAGGGTGGTCGGGTTAGGTTGTTCGGCAAGGGGCAAGGGTTCCACAAGGACGAAGTAATTGCTTTGGCCACCGCCCTTGCCAGAATCGGTGTTGGCACCCAATTCGATGGTACCGCTGGGAAAGTCGCGGGAATAGAGCTGGAAACTTGCATCGGTGGTGCTGATTTTTAACTCGGTTTTGCGGAAGTTTTCCCGCAACCAGGCAGGGGGATTTTTAATACGCAGATCGTGGGCAACATGCACACGCACCCCGAAGATGGCCTGGAAAGTGAGCCATTTGTTTACTTTGGAGTCAGCCTTTTTCTTAGAATCAGCATCGTTGTTGGCAGTCTGGATCAGCTCGGTACCGGCAAGGGCAGGGGGGAATTGCTGCAGGGTGTAACTGCGATCGGTGTACACCAACACGCCTTCCCGCACTCCTCCGGGTTGTGACCGATAGGCACTAGTACTTTTGGTTTGTAAATCCTGAATCAACGACACTGCGGGTGTTGAATTCAAGTCTGGAAAGGCAACTGTTGGGCGGCTAGTGCCGGCCTTGGCCGAGGTTCGGGTTGGCTCGGGTCTTTTGCCACCGCTGATACCGGTGGCATGGTTCAACCGCATGGAGGCGATTTGCCGGGTTGCCATGTCGGCATCCTGGGCCAAGGTTGCGAGTTGGTCGTTTTTTAGGCTGTTGGATTCCAGGAGTGCCAGCAGAACCCCTGCGCGGGCACCGCCGTTTTGGGCTTTTAACAGCAGTTGCAGCTGTGTGGTGTTTTGCAGTGCGCGCAACCCTTGCCAAGCGGCGTAGTAGATGGTGCGGTCGGGTTCGATAGCCAAGAGCTGGAGCAAAGCAGGAGTGAGCTCCTGCTGCCTGGCCTGAACTACCGCCTGCACCGCAGCGAAGCGCAAGCGGGGGTTTTTGTGGTTGAGCATCGCGACCAGATT
>CAIWHS010000244.1 GCA_903912515.1 uncultured Planctomycetaceae bacterium | reverse complement strand
GGTCTGCTGTCGCAACCCGCCATCCTCGCCGGCCTCTCCGATGGTCGCGAATCCAACCCGGTCAAGCGCGGCGCCTGGGTAGCCCGCAAAATCGTGTCCGAACCGCCCGATGATCCGCCGCCCAATGTGCCCACCCTGAAGGAAGACACCAAAAACCTCAGCCTGCGCCAAAGGCTCGAGAAACACCGTAACCAGCCCGGCTGCGCCGGTTGCCATTCCAAGGTGGACCCGTGGGGCATCCCGCTCGAGGAATTCGACGCCGGTGGTTTGCCCAAGGCCATGAAGGTCGATTCCGGTTCCACCCTGCCCGATGGCAAGGAGGTCTCCGGCTTTCAGGAACTGCGCAGGCACCTGGCGGATGACCGCATCGACCAGGTCGCCTACGGATTCGCCAAAAACCTGGCCGTGTATGCCAGTGGCAGAAGCCTGTCCTTCAACGAGTTGGAAAGCCTCAGGCGGCAATGCCTGAAGTTGAACCCGGCAGGCTACCGGGTCCGCGACATGATCCATCTGGTGGTGAACAGCCCGTTGTTCCTGGAAAAATGACCCGCAACAAACTGTCAGGCATAATGGTTGAGCGGAAGCCGAAAGAAAGGGAGTGGAAAATGGTCGCCACGCGCAAACTGAACCGGCGGGCCTTCCTGCGTGGGTTGGGCGGCGTTTCGTTGGCCCTGCCTGTTTTGGAGGCAATGGGCGACGAGGTTAGCAACCAGATCCCTCGCAGGTTCTGCGCCGTCTACACCGCCAACGGCATGGCGTTGCCCCGGCCCGAAAACGGCATCCCCGAATGGAGCTGGTTCCCGTCCAATTCCAAGGATGGCCAGTTCGAATTCGGCAAATCCACCGAGCCCCTCTCCCCATTCAAAGACCGGCTCAGCTTCCTGGGAGGTCTCTACCACCCCAGCGGCCCCAAGGCTGATCCCCATGTCTGCTCCGACATGTGGCTTACCGGGGCCCCCCTGCACAATCCCAAGCCCGGCACCTACAACTCCGTCAGCCTCGACCAGGTCATCGCCCGTCACACCCGCCAATTTTGCCGTCAGCCGTCGTTGGTCCTTTCCATCGATGCCGGCACCGGCTTCCTGTCTCGCACCGGCACCATCTCCTACAGCCTCGAGGGCCGTCCCATCCCGGCGGAAAACAACCCCCGCCGGGTCTTCAATCGCCTCTTCCGCGGTGACAAGGCCTCCCTGCAAGATGAAAGGGAACGCCTCCGCCGCCAGATCCGCCTGGTGGACGCCGTCAGCGCCAGCGCTAAATCGTTCAACAGCCAGTTGGGCAGTTCCGACCGCGAACGGATGGAGCAATACCTCACCTCGTTAGGTGAGGTCGAATCCCGCCTGATCGCCTCGGAAAAATGGATCGATATCCCGCTGAAAAAGCAGGACTACAAGCACCTGAATCTCGATGCCACCAACGAGGGCGATCCCGCCGAATACTACCGCAACATGTTCGACCTGATCGCGCTGGCGTTCGATGCCGACATCACCCGCTCGGTCGTCTTCATGCTCAACCGCGAGGACGGCATGGGCATCAGCGATACCTTCCCGCTGAAGCTCGGCCTGTCAGCCACGCACCACAACCTGTCCCACGCCGGTGACAAGGCCGGCCAGTTGAATTTCGCCAAATACGACCAGTTCCTCAGTCGCCAATTGGCCCACTTTTTCAACCAACTACAGGCCGGCAAAGACCGCCAAGGCTCCCTGCTCGACAACTCCATCGTCCTCTTCGGCAGCGGTGCCAGCACCACCCACAACCCCACCAACCTCCCCACGCTCGTCGCCGGCGGCGCCGCCATGGGCCTCAGGCACGGCACCTACTGGCGCCAGGGCGAAACCCGCATGTCCAACCTCCACCTCAGCATCTTGCGCGCTATCGGCGTCGAGCAAGACCTATTCGCCGACAGCACCGGAACCCTGCCCGCTGCGGTGTTCAGAAAATCCTGACCTGAATGGATGAGTTTCCGACTTGGTACCGCCAGCTTGTTTTAGAAGGGTGGGCACGGATAGGTTGCCGGGCTTTGTTCCGATCAAGGGTGCTGTTGGTGTAACCCTTCAGCCGCCTGCCATACACAGGTGTGAATTTAGACAGGGCTCGGATGTTTAAAAAAACCTTCTGCTGCCGTTGTAAGACGGATTTGACCATAAAGTAGCGACCCATCGCGACTGGATAGGCGCACCATAATATTCATTCATGAATGCCCTGTCATGAGATAGCGCTTATTCATAAGGCGTTCAAGCCTCTGCTTATGAAGCATTCACGAAGTGAAGTGGCTAAATTT
>CAIWHS010000243.1 GCA_903912515.1 uncultured Planctomycetaceae bacterium | reverse complement strand
GTCTCGATGGGCTGCAGGTCGTCACGGTACACGCCGTGGAGGCCGATCTGGGAGATGACAGGTTCCTTGCCCTTCATGGTCACCCAGGCGACCTGATCGATTTCGCCGTATTCAGAACCGCGCATGGAACTTCCGCCGCCCGTGGTTGCCAATTGGTACAGGTTGCGCCCCTTGCGTATGGACTTGCGGAAAACATGGACATGGCCGGCAAAGACTGTGTATTGGCGGTTTTCGAGCAAATCCTCAACAGGCAGCCAGCCATTATTTTCGATTTCTTTGAAATTCCACAAAGGATGGTGCAAGAAGATAAAGGTCCAACGGACCTGGGTGTTTTTTGCCAATTCAGCTTTCAGCCATTCGCGTTGTTTGGCACCAATGCGCGTCTTGGCAAATGCCTTCTCGTCCGCGTCGGTATCTTCGTCATTGGTGTTCAAGCCAACAAACAGGCAATTCTTATAGACGAAGCTAAAGTTGCGACGGCCATAAGCCTCTTTCCAAACTTCAGCCTTAACCTTGTTGTTGGCATCATGGTTGCCTGGGATATAGAAAAAAGGCATTTGCAATTGCTTGACATAGCTGTTGAATTCAGTCCATTCCTTTTGGTTTTGTTCCTCCTTGGGTGAGCCTTCAATCAGGTCGCCCACCGACATAACAAATTCTGGCTGGAGCAAGTTGATTTGCTGCACTGCGCGGGAAAAAACCCCTGAGCGATGCCCCCCGGTACGGTCGGAAATGATAGCAAACTGAAACTGGTCGGGAGCTATGTTGGCCTGTAGCGAGGTCCAGGGGTTTTTGTCTTGCACCTCGGCGACAAAACCGGCCTTGGTGTTGGCATCTAGAGCGTTGCCCGAGTCGGACACGCCTCGTGAAAGCCATAGGGTTACCCCCAGACATCCAGCAACACCCACTAAAAGCAATCCGGCGCGCATATGCTGAACCCTCCATTCATTCGAGTCGGAAACATAATTCCTCCGGCAATTCAGACATTGTGTCAAGCTTCGGGCCATTTTTTCTTTCAATCTTCGTCAAATCTTAAGATTTCCTGTGGTTTGAAATACAGGCTCCATTAAAATGATTGTTGGGGCCAGCAAGCCGAAAAATTTGGAATCCATCGATGAATCGACGCAAACTTTTGGGCTGGACCATGTCCTCTTTGCCGCTGGCAAGCCTGACCCAGGAGGAAGCCTTGGCCATGCCGCCCGGTCGGCTGCCCGCGCGCTGGCCAGACTATTCGTTGAGCCAAGCCAACCTGGACCACCACTACAAGCTTTTCACCTCGCTGTGCCACCAAGCGGCTCTTCCCTCTCAGGATGAGACTCTGGCGGTGGCCGAGAAGATTTATCAACTATTGCACGCATGGAGACCATCGGCCCCGCCAGATGCCGAATTTGTGGCAACCAGTAGGTCAACGCTTGATCACGCCCTTTCCCTCACCCGCCTGTTGCCCACCCTCGACCTGAGACGGGACAACGGCAAATGGTCGCTGGCGAATTCCGCGCCTGAACCCATCCTCCTCACCACCAATCTCTCCCGGGCTGTCTTGATCCGCTTTGCAGGTGAATCAGACCGGCTGGAACTGAGCGAACTACTGGCGACCGCAGCATGCGAATCCGCGCCCTTGAAATTGCCTGACGGCACCGAAATACCCGTTCCTGTGCGGGTAACCCCGCCAGCCATTGTGCGGGGTAGGCTTTTTGAGGAAGGCAGGACGGAGGCCTGGCCGGGTCGTGTTTGGGCGCTCGGCCCCGATGGGCAGTACCGGCATGGCAAGGCGTATGCCTCCATCGGCACGGTCAACGAGAAACCGTTGGTCTTCAGACCTGCCTGGCGCAAGCTGCCGTTTTTCTACAGCGATGGCACCTTCGAGGTGGCCGTTCCGCCGGGCAAAGTTTCCCTCACGCTGGAGCGTGGATTCGAACACTATCTGGTCGCCCTGGACCTAGAGCTGAAGCCGGGGGAGTCGCGCGAGATTTCCCTGACCGGCAAGCGCATCCTCGACATGCGGGCGCGGGGTTGGGTGAGCGGCGACACCCATGTGCACTGGGTGGTGAACGCCTGGGACGAGAACGAGGACCCAGGGTTGTTACGGGTGGTGCAACGGGCCGAGGATGTCCGCGTGGTGAACAATCTCACCCTGCACCAGTGGCGGCCCAACCGTCCTTTTACCAAACCCGACCATGCGCCCATGGGGCCCTTGCAATCATCATGCGATGACGACTACCTGGTGCAGATGGGGGAAGAGTTCCGCAACGACAACCAATATGGCCACATCAACCTGCTGAACCTCCGGGAGTTGATCCATCCTATCTCCACCGGTCCCGGCAGCGGCGGTGATAGCAAGGCGCTGGATTATCCGATCAACAAGACCATCATCGAGCAGGCACGGAAACAGGGGGCCGTGGTTTGCGAGGCGCACAACCTTGGGCCCTTCGGGGCGTCGGCGGTGCCCATCCATGTGGCCCTGGGATTGTGTGACTGCCTCGACCAGCTTGAACCGGCCCATTACTACCGCTTCCTAGACTGCGGGTTCCGGATAGGACTAGGGAACGGGTCGGACCACCCCGCCCGGCTGGTTGGGTGCTGCCGGGTGTATGCGCGTATTCAGGGCCCCTTCAGCTTTGCCAACTGGGTGGAAGGGCTCAGGCTGGGCCGCACCTTCACAACATCGGGCCCGCTGTTATTTTTGCAAGTGGACGAGACCCAGATTGGCGACACCCTGAACGCCCACAAGGGGCAAACTGTTCGCGTGCGCGCGCGGGCCGTGTCGCGCAAGCCATTGGGCACCTTCGAGTTGATCTCGAACAACGCGGTGCTGAAAACCATACGCACCGAAAAAACTGAACACCTTTTTGAGTTCGACCTGACCCTGGAACAATCCCGCTGGATCACCGCCCGGGCTGCGCGGGTTGAAAACTTCGACGCGTTGGCCGGGCCGGACATCGCTCACACCTCGGCCATCTACCTGATGGTGGCGGACAAGCCGGTTTTCCGCCCCGAGGCGGCCGAGTGGTGGATCAACAACATCCGTCAGCACCGCGAGCGCTTGCGCCTGACTGGCAATTTCGCCAACGAACAGCAACGTCGCGAGGCGCTGGATTTCGCCGACCAGGGTATAGCCCGTTACCAGGAACTGATTACCAGGCACCGAGGATAAGATTATGCGCGCTATTTTTTGTCTTTTGGCCTTGGCGATGGGGCAGACCATCCTATGGGGTGCCGATTGGCCAACCGTTTCCACCGTGGAGACCCAGCCCCTGCTGGCCCAGGTGCAACGGTTGGACCAAGCCCTGTC
>CAIWHS010000242.1 GCA_903912515.1 uncultured Planctomycetaceae bacterium | reverse complement strand
CGGCCACCCCAATCGCCCCGTTGGCCTCGGCCGGGATGTTGGCGAGCGAGGAACCACCCGGTGCGATCGTCAGGATGTTGCCAACCCTCGTCACCTGCTGCCCTTGGGCCCATGGCACCAACAGAAAACACAGCGACAGCCAGCCGAGCGATAGGAATCGCGCCAGTGCACTCAGGGGTCCAGACAGGTTCTTCTTCATGATGCTTGAAATCTTGCTTACTGACTCTTGTTCCCGAGTTGCTTCGATCCAGCATTTTTGCCGGAGCGACCGTGGAGGCCGGACACAAGAGGTCCACGGTTGGATACGATCGGGATTGGGCGAGGTAACCGGATTTCTAAGATTTTTCTTAGGAAACTTTAAAGGCAGGCTAATCCGCCCGGTAGCCGCATAGGAACTGGGCGGGGTGGTCCATGCAATTTCGGCCGTTACCTGACGTTAGAATTCGGCTCTTTAAGGCTTTTTGAGGCCTTTTAGGTCGATTTTGTGGTTTTCTAGTAACCAGCCTTCGACCGCTGTCAGACCGTGTGCTGGACAGACGTCACTTTCTGGCGATGACGATGGCTATCAGCAAAACCGCAGCGGTTGCCGTTGCGGCCACCTTCCGATTCCGGTCGATCCACAACCCAATGCGCTGCCACGTTGCGCAAGGACGGGCCATAACGGGCTCATCCCGCACAAAACGTTCCAAATCTTCTGCCACCTCGAGAGCTGAATTGTACCGTTGAGCGGGGTCACGCGAAAGGCAGGTTTGGCAAATCCAAACCAGTTCGCTGGGGACTTGGGCGTTGCTCTCCTTCAACGAAGGGGTGGGACCATTGGCCACCTGTTTGAGGGTGGCCATAACGTTGGGACCGGAGTGCGGAGGGGTTCCGGTGAGAACTTCGAACAGGATGGCTCCGATGCCGTAAATATCTGACTTCTGAGTCGCGTCTGGAACCGTGCCAGCAGCAATTTCGGGAGCCAAGTATTCGGGGCTCCCACAGAAATTACCCGTCGTGGAAAGACGATCGAGCATTTTCACTGACCGTGCCGATCCAAAATCCGACACGTACGGGTGACCTTCTACGTCGAGAAGGATATTGCTGGGCTTGAGATCGCGATGGATCAAGCCGTGTTGGTGAGCAAACGCCACTGCCCGTGCTATGTCCGCCATGAATCGACCAGCCTTTTGGTAAAAGCCCGTTTGGCCAGGATCCGGCAGTTGAGCCAACACGGTCGCCTCTTTGCGACCCCAAACCTTCTCCACCCATTGGTCTAGGCCGCCTCCACCGAAGTGAGGCATCACCAAATACGGTCGGCCTGCAAACGCACCGTGGGCGAGCACGGGGGCAATGGACGGATGATCCAATTTATGATTTGCTTCGAAGTTGAAGCGGTACCGTGCGGTTTCATCCAAGGCCCATCGGGCTGATAGCGCCTTGATGACGACAACGGTATTGGTGTCAATCTGCCGCGCCCGGAAGACCTCACTGGATCCACCTCGACCTATCATTGATTCAAGCCGCCAATCCCCAACAACTCTATTGGGCACCCACTCTGACGGCAGTGCCGACGGGTCCTCTTCAAGCCCTATTCGTAGCGCACAGGCAGGACAGACAGCTGCTGCCGCCTGCTGACCAACCAGCATCGCCTCACAGATGGGGCAACGATTCGTTGGCTGAGTCCCTTCAAACCGGCTCATCGCCTCTTCCCCACCAATGCCTGAGGGCATGACTTTTGATTTTGTGCTTGGGGTGGATGCTCCATAGGTCACTGGGGCAAAACAGGATCGGCTCGAGCCGTCAGTTGCTGGAAAGCACTGCGATCAAATGCCTAAGTTCCTGATCAATCTCTTCAGGCACCGACACCGTTTTAGCCACTTCATCGCGAAGCACTCGGTGCCACTGTTTGCGCAACCTCATGGCGCGCATCTTGACTGCGTCTTCAGTCAATCCATTCGACGCGGCAATCTCAGCATTGGAAGGTCCGGAACCTCCTGCTAGAAGCTTTTGAAACAGCACTTGGGAAACCTGGAAATCCTGCAATCGGGAGAAATTCACCATCAACGCGCGCTGGGCTCGCTGGTACAATTGAAGAGCCCACGCATGGTCAAACTGGGACTCGAACTTTTG
>CAIWHS010000241.1 GCA_903912515.1 uncultured Planctomycetaceae bacterium | reverse complement strand
ATACAGGATAGCAGGATTGGAAATTTGAATCATAGGGGTAAAGCGCTTGTCAGTTGCCAGAATGGCGATGTCGGAATCTTTCCAATCTTTCTCCAAGAAACTGATCCGATACCCGAAAGGTGGTTTCCAGTTTCAGCTTTAAAAAGACATCTTCCAGATCAAGCCAGTTCATTTCGGCAGCTCTTCCCAATAATCCCACGGTTCCAATGACCGAAAGACCAATGCTGCATGCAATCCGCCTGCCGGCTTCATAGTCCATGAGAACGAAGTCTGCTTTGCTTTCTTTGGCCAAATGGATTGCGGCTGATTCTCCTGGATCTATTCCAGGGAAAAAAGTTTCAATTAATGCCGGATAAATCTTCATCTAATCAGGACGGGCTGCCATGAAGATCCTAGTTTTTTCGGGTGCCCTTGGATGACTCAATTCATCCGCCACAGCTTGAGGGATTGTCAGGCCTCCAAAAAGGCGGGGCAGGATTTGGATTTGTTCGATGAGCAAAAGGTAGTTGATTGGGGATGTGTCACTGATGACTAGCATCAGCTTCGCCCCTTGGGAAACTGGTGGAGGCTAGTCCTTTCGTTGTCAACCTCCGGGTGGGACAGTGGCGCAAATGCCCCCTGTCTTTCCAACCAGTCCTCGGCGTCCCACCGATTATTGATTCCCATCAATTGCCCCGCCACACCCGCGGAGATTTTGCCGGTTTCATAAGCCCGTATGACCAAGGCTTCCTTGGCGGCAACATTCAAATCTCCCAAGGGAGCTAATTCCAAGGCAGCGGGGTCGGAAAGTTCAAAAGTGATTCGCATGATGTTTAGCCCCCGTACAATTTGTTGATACCTTGAGATATGTTCATTTCGCCTTGGGATCTTAGACACCAAGCCTTCCTGTCGTTTAATTCAATGTAACATTTATCCCAGAAATCCCATCATCCTAGGTACCGTGTTGGCCAATTCCACCTCGCATGGTTTTCGGGGCAGCACGAAGCGCATGGCGCCGCCCATGTTTTTCTTGTCCCGCCGCATCACCGCCAGAAACGGTTCTACCGGGCCCTTGGGCACCCGCACAGGCAGGCCGAGACGGTCCAGTAGTGCGGTTTAACGCTGGCGGAAATCTTCCTGAAGAAACCCGACTTGCAATGGATTGCGTATTATGCAGGCCTTTTTTCTTTTTGCAGGCAAATCTAAAAAGATTTCGGAGTTCGGTTCAAAATGGCTGGATTTTAAATCCGAGCTGTATCGTTTGTCGGAGAAAGCGATCCACCAAAAGGTCGCCCTGCCTAGCATGACTATTCTCGGTTGCCGACCTTACCATCCAGATTGTGCGTCAATGTTTCGTGGAAAATATTCCATTCGGATTGGCCGAGGTGCCGGATTTTTTTTTCGAGCAATCGCCTGGTGTTTGGCAATTGGTTTCCCTTGCGATTATGGTAATGATTAAAGCCGACCTCCCAAGTAGCATATATGTCGTCGGTGGCTTTGGTGTTGGAGCAGATTCCCTGCATATCGCCGGTATTCAGTTGCAAGGCCAGGAGTTCCAGCGCGGCCAAATACCTTTGGGCGTTTTCACCGTACAAGTCCACTCCTTGGTTCCATGCCACTTCCATGGCGTGTATTGCTGATGACATGGCGAATTGTGAGTGATGTCCGTTGTCACGGCAGGTTTCCTGGGTGAGACCATCGGCCCATCTTTTGGGTCGGAACCAAGCTTCGCTGTCAGGCTTGGTGGTATCCGAGGCAAGATGGATATAGTTACGGGTTCGCGATCGCAGCCTGCTGATTCCAAGCTTGAATTCATTCTCATCTTCACAAAAAACGGCTATGTGCATCATTGCGTCGATCTGGGTCAGGTCGACATTTCCATTCCAGGTGCTCATGGTGTTTAAAACAGGATAAAAATGCTGTTTGAACATCGTTTGAACCATGGCCAAATCGGATGGCTTCCAGCCCTTGTATCCGCGCAGCAATTCGGCTGCTGGGCCAAGGAGAGACCCGATCCATCCGCCTAGCAAAAGGTTTTGGCCGGCCACGGGTGAATATCCTTTGAAATCTTTCCCCCAGCGGTTCAGGATGTCGATGGTGTTTTCGGCGTATGAGTCGTTCCCGGTGTACCACCAGGCAAGGGCATTCGCATAGGCAATCTGTCCATATTCCTTTTGGCCGTTTTCGTCGGTGGGAATACCTTTAATGGGTTTGCTTTTCGCCAGCATACGAATGCGGTCAAAGTTGCGGGTCCAAGGCTGTTCTCCGGCCTCTATCTTTGATTTGACAAAAGCGAGGTCTGATTGGTTGTGCGTGCCACCCGGATGAATGAAATTCATTTGGGCGCGGGACATGAGGGGGCTGAAACACATATGGTAAAAGGCAAAAAAATAGACGGCGGCCTGTGTTGTTTTTTTTACTGCAATTAGGCTTAACAAACTGATAATCATTTTTGGAGTCCCTTGGGTTAAGAATGCCGCAGGCAGCCGAATGCTTTTTAGCGATAAAAAAGGATCATTATTTGATAAAATTAGTTTTGGTCCGAAGCTCGTCTTCATATGGAATCCGAATGGGAAGAGGCGTTTTCACACGGCATTGTCGGTATTGTGGCACCTTTTCATTTTTAAAACCGAACTGGCTCGCCGTTTTATTTGGGGTAATTGACCGGGTCACCCCATCAAATCCTCCAGCACCCCGGCAGCTTTTGCCTCCGGAACCGTGCTGACCAGCTCCACCTTGCCCGGCCTTTCGGGCAGCACGAAGCGCATGGCGCCGCCCAAGTTTTTCTTGTCCCTCCGCATCACCGCCAGGAGCGGTTCTACCGGGCCCTTGGGCACCCGCACAGGCAGGCCGAGACGGTCCAGCAGGGCAGTTTGCCGCTGGCGGAAATCTTCCTGAAGGAAACCTACCCGGTATGCCAGTTCGACCGCGCAGACCATGCCGGCCGAAACCGCCTCGCCGTGCAACCACGCTCCGTAGCCAAGCACCGTCTCAAACCCGTGGGCAAAGGTGTGGCCGTAATTCAGGATGGCCCTGAGGCCGGTAGTTTCGCGTTCATCGTCACGCACCACCGCAGCTTTCAACTCGCATGAGCGAGCAACCAATCCTGCTGTGGCGGGGCAAGCTGCCAGGTTCGATTTCAGGTAGTCGGCGTGCTGTTCCAGCGTGTCGAGCAGAGCTGGATCCAGGATAACCCCGTATTTCACCACCTCGGCCAGACCGCTGGCGGCCTCGCGGGGGGGCAGGGTGGTGAGGTGGTCGAGGTCGATCCACACCCCGGCGGGCTGGTGGAAGGCACCCACCAAGTTTTTACCTTCGGGCAAGTTGATTCCAGTTTTGCCACCCACCGAGCTGTCCACCATCGACAGCAGAGTGGTAGGGATCATCACCAGTGGCAGTCCGCGATTGAAGCTGGCTGCGGCAAAACCGGCCAAGTCGCCCACAACCCCGCCACCTAAGGCAATGACACCTGTGGAGCGGTCGGCAGGCAGATTCGCCAGGGCCGTCCAAAGAGACTGCAAATGCTGCCCGCTTTTCGATGCCTCGCCCGATGGCACCGCGTAAAGCCCGACGCGCCAGCCAGCTTGGATGAGCTGATCAGCCAGGTTTTGCGCCTGGGTACCAAGCCGCGCATCATGCGCCAGCAGCGCCAAACGACCTTGGACAAGCGGTGTCAAAAAAGAAACAAAACCGACCGAGCCCCGCCCGATGCGAATCGGGTAAGAGCGCTCGGCCAGTTCCACGGTAACCATCAGTTCTTGTGCGGCCACAGTCACTCCCCGGGTGACCCGGCAGCGGCAATGTAGTCACGGTTCAGCCGAGCGATCCAGTCAGCAGAAATTTCCTTGGGGCAAACCGCTTCGCACTCGTACTGGTTGGTGCAATTGCCAAAGCCTTCCTTGTCCATGGTTGTCACCATCGACAAGGCCCGGCTATCCCGCTCGGGCTGCCCTTGGGGCAGCAAGCCCAGATGCGTAACCTTGGCGGCGACAAACAACATGGCTGAGGCGTTTTTGCAGGCCGCAACGCATGCGCCGCACCCGATACAGGCGGAAGTATCCATCGCCTTTTCAGCAGTCTCCCTGCCAATGGGCAAAGTGTTGCCATCCACCGCCCCGCCCGTGTTCACCGACACATAACCACCCGACTGGATGATTCTGTCAAAAGCGCTTCGGTCAGTGACAAGATCACAGACCACCGGAAAAGCCTTGGCGCGCCAAGGCTCAATATAGATCGCCTCGCCATCCCTGAAGTGGCGCATATAGGTCTGGCAGGTTGTGCCTCTGGTGGGCCCATGGGGCCGCCCGTTGATCACCAAGCTGCACGAGCCACAGATGCCCTCGCGGCAGTCGTGGTCAAACGAGATGGGGGCCTTGCCTTGGGCCAGTAAATCGTCATTGACGATGTCCAGCATCTCAAGAAACGACATGTCCGGCAAAATGTTCTTGGCGGCAATCGCCTCCATCTTGCCCGGAGATTTGCGGTCTTTTTGCCGCCAAACATGCAATGTGAAGTTCATGGCTTACTTGTAACTCCTCACGGCCAGATGGACATTTTCATAGACCAGCGGCTCGGCGTTCAACTCGGGCGCCTTGCCTTCGCCTTGGTAGCCCCAGGCTGAGACAAAAGTAAACTTGTCGTCGTTTCGCTTCGCCTCGCCATCTTCGTATTGGTGTTCCACACGGAAATGGGCGCCACAGCTCTCGTCGCGCTGCAGCGCATCGTGGCACATCAGTTCGCCAAACTCCATGAAGTCGGCAACGCGTGTGGCATGGTCTAGCGCCATGTTGAAAGATTCGCCAGAGCCGGGAACACTCACATTTTCCCAAAACTCCTGCCGCAATTCGGGCAGGCGCTTCAGGGCCTGCTCCAACCCTGGCTTCGATCGGGCCATTCCACACTTGTCCCAGATGATTTTGCCAAGTTCCCGGTGGAACTGGTTGGGGCTTTTCTTTCCCTTCACACGTAAAATCTTGTCAATCCGCTCGCGGGAGGAGGCCTCCGCTTCCCGGAAGGCGTCATGGTCAGCCTTCACCGGCTGCAGCTTGGTGCTGGCCAGATAGTTAGTGATGGTGTAAGGCGCCACGAAGTAGCCGTCAGCCAGCCCTTGCATCAGCGCGCTGGCACCCAGACGGTTGGCACCATGGTCAGAGAAATTGGCCTCGCCCAAGGCGAAAAGCCCTGGAATGTTGGTCATCAGATTATAATCCACCCACAGCCCACCCATGCAATAGTGCACCGCCGGATAGATGCGCATCGGGTTTCTGTACGGGTCTTCCGCCGTGATATGGGCGTACATATCAAACAGGTTGCCATAGCGGTTGGCTATGGTTTCCCGGCCCAAACGGCCGATCGCGTCGCGGAAATCAAGATAAACCGCCAGGCCGCTCTCACCAACCCCGCGGCCATCATCGCAGGCTTCTTTCGCCGCCCGGCTGGAGATGTCCCGCGGTGCCAGGTTGCCAAAGCTTGGATATTTGCGCTCTAAAAAGTAGTCGCGCTCGCTGTCAGGAATCTCGTCGGGCCGCCGTTTGTCGCCGTTCCGGAGCGGAACCCAAATACGCCCATCATTGCGCAGCGACTCGCTCATCAGTGTCAGCTTGCTCTGATGGTCCCCGCTCACCGGAATACAGGTCGGGTGGATCTGCGTGAAGCACGGGTTGGCAAACCACGCACCCCGCTTGTGCGCGCGGAAGGTCGCGCTCACATTGCAACCCATCGCATTGGTCGACAGGTAAAACACAGGCCCATAGCCGCCGGTGGCCAACACCACCACATCTGCGGTGTGCCTTTCCAGCTTGCCAGTCTCCAGATCACGCGTGATGATGCCACGCGCTTTGCCGTCAATAATCACCAAGTCTTGAAACACGCAGCGCGAATGCATCCGCACCCTGCCCGCATGTATCTGCCGGCTCAGGGCCTGGTATGCTCCCAAGGTGAGCTGTTGCCCCGTCTGCCCCCGGCAATAAAAAGTGCGCGACACTTGCGCGCCGCCAAAGCTGCGGTTGTCCAACTGTCCGCCATATTCACGGGCAAATGGCACACCCTGCGCCACGCACTGGTCAATGATGTTGCGACTCACCTCGGCCAGCCGATGCACATTCGCCTCGCGGGCCCTGAAATCGCCTCCCTTGATAGTGTCGTAAAACAGCCTCCACACGCTGTCGCCATCGTTCTGATAATTCTTGGCTGCATTAATACCACCCTGCGCAGCAATCGAGTGCGCCCGTCGTGGCGAGTCTTGGTAACAAAAACTGTCCACCTCGTAGCCCAGCTCGGCCAGGCTGGCCGCAGCCGATCCACCGGCAAGGCCGGTACCCACAACCAAAATGCGGAACTTCCGTTTGTTGGTCGGGTTCACCAGCTTCATGTCTGCCTTGAAGCGCGTCCACTTCTCAGCAAGTGGCCCCGAGGGGATATGGGAATCTATTCCCGATTTGATAGGCGCGCCATTGGTGGCGCCATTCGTCGGATGGGTTCCCGCTGGCTTAGCGGGCGCTTCCACGGTCATGACTGCACTCCCTGTTCAAATTCGCCTTGGTTCAAAATGGTCCATCTATTTTTCGGGTTGTCGGGCCCGCGCCTACACATTCACAATGCCCAGTAGGCAGGCTAAGACGATGAGCGAATTGCCAGCCAAAACCACCAGAGCAATCACAGGGCCCATCAATTTCGAGGCCCCACGCAGCTTGCCACGGTTCAGACCCAGGCTTTGCATCCAGCTACCCGCCCCATGCCACAGATGAGCACAAAGTGTCAGTTGCGCCAGCATATAAATGCTGGCCACCAGCGGCTGCTGGAAGCCCCGCACCACCATTTGATACACGTCTTCAAGGTTCTCCTTGCCCCTGGGCTCATAGGTACCCTTGAAGGTGTCAGGGTCGGTCAATCCCAAGGTGAAATGGGCTAAATGGTAGGCTAAAAATGCAAATATCACCAGCCCCGTCAACAGCATGTTCCGGCTCGCCCACGATGCTTGGATCGTGTCTTCCACCACATAACGCACCGGCCGCGCCTTCCTGTTCTCCTGTTTTAGAAGAATCGCCAGCGCCAAATGGGTCACAAAAAGTGCCAACAAGCCAAGGCGGGCTACCCAAATCAGCGCCCCATGCCCGGCCTCATGCAAAAACCGGGCATACTCGTTGATCGCGTCACGCCCCGCAAAAATGAGCAGGTTGCCGGTCATGTGGCCCAGCACAAAAAGCACCAGCAGCACGCCAGTGACTCCCATGAGAGCTTTTTTGCCAATCGAAGTCGTCACCGGGGCAAGCATGGCATTCATGCGTTTTTCACACCTGTCTGGCCAATTGGGTTGTCGCTTTTGGCCCGATTGGCCAAACCGTATAACCCGTGTTCCTCTATATATTTTTCCGCAGACCGTGGCAGCAGATAACGAATACTGCCACCCGCGGCAAGGGTCGATCGCAACCAACGGCTAGAAACCTCAAGCAACGGCCCTTCCAAGGCAAGTAGACGCACCTGACTACCCAGTTTTTGCTTCAGCTCATCCAAAGGAGGCACATCACTTCCCGGCCTGGGCATCACCACCAACCCAGCCATCTCCACAAGCTTGGCCGGCTCCCGCCATCGGGGCAAATCAATCAGCATGTCCCCGCCCAAGATGAAAAACCACTGATTACCCGGATGTTTGGCATCCAAAGCCTTCAGGGTATTCACGGTGTAGTTGGGAGTGGGCAGCTCATGCTCGATACTGTCCACTTTCAGCCGCTCATGGCCAGCGGTGGCCAGTTGAAGCATATCGAGGCGGGCCTGAAACGAGGCTTGGGCTTTTTCGGGTTTGTGCGGGGCGGCCGCGGTTGGCAAAAACCACACTTCATCTAGACCAGCCTGCCACAAGGCCTGCTCAGCCATCACCAAATGACCCACATGAACAGGGTCAAACGATCCACCAAGCAAACCAATCCGCATATCGGCTCCCAACACCCGCTCAAACTGAGGGAGCCAAGAAAGCACCCCTCAAATTCAGTCTAGCAATCTTTTGCCCATTTTCCCGTTTTTAACCAAGAGAAACGAATTGGATTTCACGGCAAAACCCCGACTACTCATCCCTTTAGGCCCGAACCCACCAAGCCAAACCACCCAACAAAACAAACCCAACCCCCATGCTGATACTCACCAGCAGCCATTCAGCACGAGCCATAGGCTCTAGGGCAGGCTGATTCAGCTCCGCCAGAAGATCCCCACTGCTATCAGATTGGCTTTTTTCAGCAATATTTTGCATCGGTTAGCCCCCCACCGCCGAAGCAACTGCCGGCACACCATGGAAAAATAACCAAGAGATTGCTAGGGCTATCCATAGTATGAATCCAAAAAGGGCCACCAAGTAAACCAAGACAAGTTTTCCTAAACCAGGCGACCATAATTTGCGAAAGTCGGTGGCCAAACCAATTGCCAAAAATGCCAGCGCGAACAGAGGTTTGCGGAAGGCTTCGGTCTGCCCCTCAACCTTCCTGATGGACTCCCCCATTTCTGGGTGGTTCAGCCCCAAGGTCAAAAGCCCCCCAAAAGCGATAAAAAACCCAATCAAAAAGAGCGGCATCCGGCTAAACAGTTCCGTCCAGCGTACCTTCTCTTTCATCCCTTCGGCGTTGGTGGCTCGTTCCTCAGGGAAGGCAAATTCCCACACCAGCGCCAGCACAAAACACCATACCCCAATAAACAGGTCAATGAACACCTTGATAAGCGTGGTCGCGGCCAGCATCAAGCTGCCTTCCCCTGGCTGATACAAAGCCTCGGTCACAGCACCCGCGGCAGTCGCTGCACCATCAGTTTTCACCGCCAAACCCATCCACGCGGCAGCAACCATAGGGTCATCCGGTAAAAGCCATTTGGCAAACCAGGGCAAAACTAAAAGCTCGATGGTTGAGAACACCACCACTAGGCTTGAAACAATCACAGGCACACCAGGCCGGGCCCGAATCGCCGATCCGGTGGCCATTGCGGCAGATACTCCACAAATGCTAATTCCCGAGGCCAGCGGTGCCGCCCATTCGCGGGGGAATTTAAAAACTGTGCGGGCTAGCAAATACACCATGGCCCAATAAAGCAGATAAGCCTCGGCAATCGCCGCCAGACCGCGGGCGATCAATTCGCCAGCCCGCCCAGCCTGTCCTAAAGTTTTGCTGGCCAGTCCCACACCCACCAGCACAATCGCCGTCTTGATAAACAGCTCGGTGCTCGCCCCTTGGCGCAACCACCGACCAACACCCGGCAGCAAATTGCCCAGCAAAAGCCCCGCCAAAAGCGCCAGCAAATACCCCGCTTCACCAGTCAGACCCATCGACCAGCTCAGCCCAAAAGATTTCAGTTTAGAGGCATTTGTTGTCGCCAAAATGCCATGGTGCCCTAACACGAAACACCCATAGCCTAGTGCCAAAACCACAGCGTGGCGGCTCATGTTGGGCAATATCGCCTTGCCGCGAACCAGGTCGATGAACATCAAGGCTGCCAATAAAAAAACCAGCGTAGCCGCAAGGCTCATGCCCGCTGAAAGCGAAGATTTGGCATCCACCGTTTTGATAGCCTGCGCTGGACTCACCCACTCTTGAATCGAGGAGGCCCAACCCCAAGGTTGGATCCCTGGGCTGAACAGCGTCGGTAAAGCTACCAGGGCAATAAAAAGTCCAAGGCCCAGAGCGAAAAGGTCGTCAGTTAAAACAGCATGCTTTTTCATGAAATGAATGTAGCAGGCTCAAGAGATGTTTTCACGCGGCATTCAATCATCAGATTCAGCAAAAAGAAAAGGAGGCCAATTAAACCAATTGGGCCTCCCTGGAAAATACGCTCACTATCTGTTTGAACCATCAAAACGGCAGGCCCGACTGGCTGGAGTCGTTTGACCCCTGACTGTTCAAACCCGGGTTCGGGCCGGGCATAAAATTGCTGATGGGTTGCGCCTGCCCTTCGGTTTTAACGCCACGCTGGGCATTGAAAAACTCGTCGCTGGCTTTCATCAAGGTCACCAACCGGCTATCCAAACTCAAGGGGCCACCTTGAAATACCCGGTTATCGGCCATTTCCAGCAGTATAAAAGGCAGCTGAATCGCCAAAACCTTCGCTGAGTGACCGATCAACTGGGTGCGTGGCGCATCCCAAGGCATCTCTCCGGTCGTGTCAGGAGACACACACTTGATCAACACGGTGGCGCCAATTTCCAAATCATCTTCCTGAAGGTTGCCCCGGCTCCGCTTGCTGGCTTTCCCAGTCCAATATTCTAGGGCTTGCTCGTCTTCCAGTGCTTTGATGCCCGGAAAACCGTCAACTAGCACTTCGTCCAGAGTGACAGCCGCCCGAATTCGGGCCATAAGGGTCTTAATCACCGAGCACGAGTTAGGTTGCGTCCTTCCGGCCCGCAAGCGCCTCAAGGCAACCCTTAGAGGATGATAGCTGCTCATGGTGCGGCCTCCTGTGTCAGTATGGACCACCTTTGACAGGGGATGGTCATGCCATTCTAGCGGATTGGGGCTGGCCTGTTTTTCCCAATAACTTCCCCGCTCAACCGTTAGCCAACCCATGCAGTTTGGGCAGCCAAAGAATATACGCACCATTCGCCCCAAATTTTCCCAAAAATAAACCATCCAAACGAAAAAACGCCGCTCAGCTATTCTGAATGCGGAACTAAATATGGCAAAAAAATTTGGGTGACCAAAATGAATGTCCGCCAGCAGGAACTGCATAACCGGCTTCAAATCGTCCGCCAACGCATGGCCCAAGCCTGCGCCAAGGCAGGCAGGTCAAAAGAATCGGTTACCTTGGTGGCTGTGACCAAGACCGTCGAGCCCGAAGTGGCAGCAGACCTGCTCTCCCTGGGGGTAACAGATTTTGGCGAAAATCGCCCCCAAGAACTCTGGCGCAAAACCAACGCCGTGCCCAATGGCCGCTGGCACATGATCGGCCACCTGCAGCGCAACAAGGTGGATAAAACACTCCCCCTCGTAGCCCTGACCCATTCGGTCGATAGCCTGCGCCTGCTCGAAGCCGTCGAGGCAGAGGCCGTTAAGCAAAACCGCAGTGCCGATGTTTTGCTCGAGGTCAATTGCAGTGGCGAAGGAGCCAAGCAGGGCTTCGAGGCCGACGAATTGCTGGCATTGGTTGAGAAAATAATCCAACTCAAACAAACCCGCATCCAAGGCCTCATGACAATGGCCGCCCTCACTCAAGATCCAGAAAATGCTCGCCCCTCATTCATCAAGCTAAGGGAACTGAAACAAAAACTGGCCGCCCTGTTGGCAGGTACTCCCCACACCCTGCAACACCTTAGCATGGGAATGAGTGGCGATTATGAGGTCGCTATTGAGGAAGGGGCCACGCTTATCCGCCTTGGTACTATTTTAGTTGGGGACCTGCCAAACCCATGACCTGCCCCGTTGCCCTAACCGATCACAAAGAAGGCCTCATCGTCGCCGTTCGAGCTCAACCGGGTGCCAAACGGACAGGGGTGGCTGGATTGCATGGGACCGCCCTCAAGCTGGCGGTCAATGCCCCACCGGTCGATGGAAAGGCTAACGAGGCTTTGCGCCAGGCTTTGGCTAAGGCACTCGCCGTTCGTCCAAGTCAGGTGGAACTGGTGGGGGCCCCCACCAGCCGCGACAAAAAATTTCTTGTCAGGGGCGTCAATCGGGCAGATCTAGAGTCCCGCCTGATCAGTTTGGTCAAACCAGGCTGATCCCACCTATGACCACCCGCACCTCCACCTTCCAGGCCCTCAGGCACCGCGATTACCGGCTTTATTTCTACAGCCAAGCAATCTCGCTGATTGGCACATGGCTGCAACAGGCGGCCCTGGTCTGGCTGGCCTACGACCTGACAGGCCTGAGCAGATGGACCGGCTTGGTTAGCATGGCCACCATCCTGCCAACAGCTTTTCTCGCGCCATTTTCCGGTTGGTTGGCCGATCGTTTTCCCAAAAAAAAGATCGTGCAACTGGCCCAAACAGGCATGCTGCTGCAGGCGGCCAGTCTGGCAGCCCTCGTCTGGATGGGCCATGCCACCCCCGAGCGGCTGGTTCTATGGAGCCTGTTCGCCGGAATGATGCAGGCCATTGATCTGCCAACCAGGCTCAGTTACATCAAGGAACTCACAGGCCCAGAAGATCTTTCCAACGCCGTGGCCCTCAACTCCATGCAGTTCAACCTCGCCCGTGCCTTGGGCCCGGCATTGGCGGCGGGCCTGCTCGCATGGGTGGGGCCAACCTGGTGCTTTGCCCTCAACGCCCTCAGTTACCTCGCCGTTTTGGCCGGCCTGTTCCTCATGCATGCACCAGGGCTGAAGGTGAAAACCCCGGGTGGCAGAAGCGGCATTTGGGAGGGCGTCCGCTTCGCCTCTTCCCATCCACCAGTGGGTAGGTTGCTCGTGCTGGTAGCCTTGGTCTCTTTGGCAGGTTGGCCCGTTTTGTCACTGCTGCCCCAATTGGCTGTCAGCCGGCTCGGCTGGCACGAGACGGGCTATGGCACGCTGCTTAGCGCGGTTGGCCTAGGCGCGGTGCTGGCCTCCATTTTGGTGGCCCGCCGCATGCATGCTGCATCGCCTTGGGCCTACCTGCGGGCCGGCATTGCCGTCGCCGCCGTGGGGGAATTGGTGTTGGCTTTTGCCACCCATGGATTTTTTGGTTTATTGGGGTCTTTTTTGCTGGGAATGGGCCTTATCCTATTCATTCCCACAGCCCAAGGCGTGGTTCAAATGGCCACTTCCGACAACCTCCGCGGCCGGGTCATGGCTCTTTGGACCATGGGAATGAGCCTGGCCACACCTTTAGGAAACGCCGTGACCGGCCCCCTGGCCGACACCTTGGGCGTTTCGGTTGTTTTAACAGGTATGGCCACACTCATGGCCTGCCTCTTGGCGGCCACCTGGCTAAATGACAAAAAGGCCCTGCAAAATTAACCCCGCGCCATCAGGCGGCCTGGGGGGCCATGCTGTTGGCCGGATCACGGTCGGCGCGCAAAATGATCGCCTGGTCCGCATAGCTCATCCGGTGACGCACAGCAGGAAAACCAGCCGCTTCCAACCGACGGGCCACTTCTTCAGCCGGATAGTAATGAAAACGCCCAATCCGCGCTTGCTGCCGCAGCCAACGCCCTGTCCACAACATCCGCAATCCGTTCACAAATGCCTTGCCCGCTGATCGGATACGAAAGGCCGACCCAAACGATTTTGTCATGATCGACACAAAATTGGGCTCGGGAACATTCACCGAAACCACCGCCCGGCCACCCGGCTTCAGCACCCGCCGCAACTCGCTGAGCAAGTGGGTGTAAGCTTGATCGGTATATTTGCCTGTTTTTGGATCTTTGTGCTCGGCATAAGTGATGGCCAACCCACTCACCAACCCGTCAAAGTGGTTGTCCGGGAACTGGGCCAGACCTGCCGAGAAATTGCACAGCACAAACTTGCGCGCACCTTCAGGACAGGTAGGACTAAGGGCCTGTTTTAGATACAGCTCCTCATTCGCCGGATTGCAATCACTACCCACAATTTCTGCCAGTTTTCCATCAGCGGCAGCCCAAAGGCCTTTGGTCAGTTGGCCTGCACCGCAGCCCAAGTCCAACCAGCGCTCCCCAGCCCTGGGGTTGCACCAGCCAATCGTATCTTCAAGCAGTTCCTGATAAGGGATGGCCTTGTGCTGGTCCTTGAAGGCCTTGGCAGTTTTGGGTTGTAGCCAATGGTTGTCGGTGCTGTTCATGTTCATCCTT
>CAIWHS010000240.1 GCA_903912515.1 uncultured Planctomycetaceae bacterium | reverse complement strand
CCTTCGGCAAGTACACTTGCAGATGGAGCCTCTATTTAATTGGATTTGATTATGGCAATTATGCGATTTAGTCGAGGCAGGTGCCTTCCACTTGGAGCTTCTCTAAGTCATGGCGGCGTTAACTTTGCGGTTCTGACCCGCCATGGCACCAGCGTAAACCTGGTGATTCTTGATGAAGAGGGTGCCTCCATACTCGCAGATATAGCCCTCCATCCTTTGAGGAATCGTACAGGGGACCATTGGCACATAGAGGTAATCGGACTTCCAGAAGTCTTTTGCTATGGTTGGCGAGTAGATGGTCCAAAAGGGCCCAAACACGCATTTGATCCCCAAAAAATACTTCTAGATCCAGCTTCCACTGCAATTTCAGGCGGGGCCCAGTGGGGAAAGCGTACTCCATTCGAACGCAGAAGTATGTTTTTACGCCGCCAATACGATTGGCAGGGTGATGTCCCCCCCCTCATTCCGGTAGAAGACTCCATCATTTATGAGTTGCATGTCCGCGGATTCACCATCCACCCATCCTCCATGACTTCCCACCCCGGGACTTTCACAGCCTTGGTTGAAAAAATTCCCTATCTTCAATCGCTAGGTGTGACGGCAGTGGAACTACTTCCCA
Organism: uncultured Planctomycetaceae bacterium; assembly: GCA_903912515.1. Lineage (GTDB taxonomy): Bacteria > Planctomycetota > Planctomycetia > Gemmatales > Gemmataceae > UBA6894. The sequence continues at coordinate 1,530 of CAIWHS010000240.1, read as the reverse complement.
TCCACGAATTCGATGAAAATGATTGCCCATTCAGCAATCCAAAAACAGGCGAAAAACTCGTAAATTTTTGGGGATATAATTCCATAGGCTTTGCTGCCCCAAAGGCCTCCTATGCCGCTTCCGGCAACAGGCAGGGACAATTGGGAGAGTTCCGCGACATGGTTCGGGCTTTTCATCAAGCCGGGATGGAAGTCTTTCTCGATGTAGTTTTCAACCATACAGGCGAAGGTGACCATCGGGGCCAAACATGGTCATTCAGGGGTTTGGACAACGAAATTTATTACCTGCTCGATGCGCAAGGAAATTACCTCAATTATTCCGGATGCGGCAATACGGTGAATTGCAATCACCCAATAGTTCGCGATCTTATTTTGACCTGCCTCCGTTTTTGGGTAGCCGACATGCATGTGGATGGTTTGAGGTTTGATTTGGCAAGCATCTTGGGCCGCGATCGGCAGGGAAGGGTACTGGTCGATCCACCACTTATTGAAACTATTGCTGAAGATGGGGTTTTGGCCGATACCAAGCTGATAGCCGAACCGTGGGACGCTGCCGGCTTATACCAAGTGGGTGGGTTCCCTTTCGGCAAACGGTGGTCCGAATGGAATGGCCAATACAGGGATATCGTCCGAAGATTCTGGAAGGGTGAAGATTCAACAGTAGGCCCGTTGGCCACAAAAATTTGTGGCAGTGCCGACCTTTACCAAACCGAAGGCCGTGGCCCTAGGAATTCCATCAATTTCATCACCAGCCACGATGGGTTCACCCTGTGGGATTTGGTTTCTTACGAGAAGAAGCAAAACTTTGATAACGGCGAGGAAGGCCGGGACGGATGCCCTGACAACCATAGCTTCAATTGTGGCGTCGAAGGGGTGACAGCCAATTCAAAAATTTTGGAATTGAGGGCCCGTCAGGCGAAAAATTTGCTCGCAACCTTGCTACTTTCGCAAGGTGTACCCATGCTGCTAGGTGGGGATGAATTCCTCAGAACCCAAAGAGGCAACAACAACGCTTATTGTCAAGATAATCAAATCAGTTGGTTTGATTGGAATTTGTCTGAAGAGTCGGATAACTCAGCCTTTTTGCGATTCACACGCCTTTTAATTGCGTTCCGAAAAAGGCAACCAGCTTTGCGTCGTCGAAGTTTCCTCGATGATTTTGCAATCCAATGGCATGGAATTGATTTGGCCAAAGCTGATTTTTCCCCAACCAGCCACTTCATCGCCCTCACACTAGATGGTACACGGACCGGAAGGGAACCCGGGGCCGATATCTACATTGCCATGAACGCAGATTTTAACCAGGCAAAGCCAATGATTCCGTTGCCGCCATCGGCTAGGGCTTGGAGAAGGGTGATTGATACCGGTCTTCCTTCGCCGTCAGACATCGCTGAAGGTAATGATGCCCCTATAATTAAAAGTCAGGCCCCATACCCTATGCGGGAACACAGCCTGATAGTGCTGGTCGGAATGGATTAAACGTGAGCTACAAACCCTTGGCTGCATGAACCATGGCCCTTGCCCTGAGAAT
>CAIWHS010000239.1 GCA_903912515.1 uncultured Planctomycetaceae bacterium | reverse complement strand
TTGGCTCCGGCGCTTGCCATTTACGGAGTGGGGTTCGTGCCCAAGCCCGCAATGACAGCTAAAGCAATTACAGTTGATTCTTCTTTCCAACAAATCAAGAAGATTGATTACGGATCAGCCAGAATAGTTGGGTCAGCCGACCCAGATGGCGACGGCATTTGAACCTAATCAAAGAAGACGCTACCAGACAGCCCGACTCGATCATCCACGCTAGGAGATCAGGAAAGGCTGTCTGGCTGCTAGTTATCAGCACAGCGAAGGTTTCACATTTCATGACCGGCTCGCCAGGTTTGTTACTGGTGCTTCGATACCAAACAAACCACCCTTACTCACACAAAGGGCTCGTCCAGCCTGCCATCGGCTTACTCGGCACCAAGATATCCAGATGAACAGGGTGGGAATGTATGAGATTCGACTAACTGCCAGGCAGTCCGACAACCGGCAGCCAAGCGGAGCCCAGAACAGCACGACGACAGAAGAGGGTGCGCCCTAGGGGTCGCTCTGGTTTCCAGTTGCTCGAGACCCAGACGCCTGATGCTGCCTTACCCTTTCATGTCGATCTCCCTATTTTGGTAGAGCCATTTCCGGTGACTTCAACCACAAAAGTTTCGGCCGGCCGATTTGCGGACATTGGAAAAACGATTTTTCAAAATAAAAATCCATTTTCGACAAGGTCACGGTCAACGGAGACTCACAATCCAGTGACGCCACCCTGCTGGGAACTGCGGCCGCGCATCGCCAATCGGGAATAGCCCGTTACCTAAATGAAATGCCGACCCCAGCCTGCCACCCATAGGCATTTCCCAATGTACCCCAGTTATACGACAGAGAGATCCGTGGAGTAGATGATCAGTAATCGAATCTGAATGGGTTGGTTTACATAAGCCCGGATTCATAGAGCCTGCTACACATCGGATTTGGCCGGACGGGTAAATTTAGATCACTTTTTGGAATCTTTGGTCCGCATTGCGTCCACCTGCCGGTGGACTGATTCGATAATCCTGTCTTCCAATTCCACCGCAAAAGGCCCGGGCAGCGATTGATAAATCACTGCCTCAGTCCCTTCGTAACCGCCCTCAAGCAATACCCGGCGACTGGGAACATAAGCGTGGACCAGGTTGGAATAACCGGCCACCCACACCATCCTGTCCGCTCCCCTCAATTCGCCTTTCAGCCGCAGCGAATAATCGACAACCGGTTCGCCACCCAGCGCCACCACGGTAAGTTTTCGTCCAAGTTCCACAACCTGCACCGGGAGTGGATAGTCCTGTGGCCTGTCGCCCGGATTGGGCCATTGACGAAGAACCCATTGGGCATGGCGTGAAACAAAGCCATCGGGTGATTTTGCGTGGACTTCCAAGTCTGGTCTGGGAGGTAAAGGCGCGAAAGGCAGAGGGCACACCTCCATGCTCGTCGACAGCCATGGTTGCAGGTGCGTTGGTTTTGCTGCCAATCCTGATTCCACCGCAGCGGCAAGAGTCAGTCCGTTTGTTTCCGCATCATCATCGTTACGCCGTGGGGAAGGGTCTTGGTCGCCCCCGCAACCAGTCAAAAAAAGTGCAACAGTGTCTGGGTTGTCTTTTTCCAGTTTACGCTGGGCATAACCTGCAAAGTCCCCGTTTATTTTCCGGGTGGGGCCCAAAGCGGTATTGTGGCAGGCAAATCCAAACACAACTCCGATCAGTTTTCGCTCCGCAGTTTCAATTCGCAGCACCGGTACTTCATGGTCAACCGGGCCGTTCGGGTTGGGTGCGAGGCGAAACCCAGATGCTGTCGGCAATCTTCGGTTCATCGAGGAGTCGCAGCGCGACGAACTGTAAGCGATAGTCACATTAGTCTGGGAGGCTAGTGCCTTGCCGATTACCGCATCCACTTGACCGGTAAGAAAATCCACATATTCATCGGCAATTTTACCCCAGACAGGGTCGATTCCCCAGTCGGCGACAGTCTTGCTGGAAACCATGGGCCCACCATGTGTGTGTGACACATTCAACAAAATCTCCACAGGCTTTAACCCATGTTTTTTCGACGCTATGTTCAGGATGGCATCCCGCACAGTTTGGGGGATCTCAATCAGATCCAGTGTCACCACCACCAATCGATTTTTGCGCCCATCCCCTAGGGCCAAGGCTCTGGCATGGATGTCGGTTAAGACGCCATCAGATGGGCCGGTTCGAGCAGCATAACCAGCCATCCATGCTGGCTTTTGCGGCGTGATCAGCACCTTGGACGCACCAGCCTTCCATTGGCCCTGACCGCTCGCAAGTCCTGGAATGGCTAAAGTGAGGCAAAAACAGAGCGAAAAGAAGGGACTCTGAAATGCCATGGTTGAACTGTCCGCCTTTTTAGCCCGTACAAATTTGAATAGTTGATCGTCAGGTTTAATCCTGCTCCTACCTTTTACCCGAAGCATGCGACTATCGGAAATTAGTAACCTTGAAATTGCCATAGATATCACAAGGGCTTATGGCAAAGTCTTCAACTTCCCACAGCTTGTAATTTAGCTAGTATTCAAGCTTTCAACCATAAAAACCATAAATCAAAAGCGTGTGCGCCGCTTTTTGCGTCGCTATTGCCAACGGATTACCGCCAAGTGGAAGAACCCAAGCCCGGTGGATTGTCTCAGGATGCGGCTCGGGGAGATTTCCCGCCCCGGGTGGAAAGGCTGATTTTGGCCACTTTGGTGGCAGTTCAGTTTACCAGCATAGTCGATTTCATGATCTTAATGCCTTTGGGGCCCCAAGTTCTCAAGGCCCTGGATATTGGCACGAACCATTTTGGCTGGCTGGTTTCCTCCTACACCTTTGCCGCCGGAATCGCCGGATTGTTGGCCGCAACCCTTCTCGATAGGTATGACAGAAAAACGGTTTTTGTTGTCCTTTATATCGGTTTTATTATTGGAACACTTTGCTGTGGCTTCGCCTCCAGCTTTGCCCTGTTGCTGGCCGCCCGAATTGTCACCGGAGCGTTTGGCGGCATATTGGGCGGCCAAGCCATGGCGATTGTGGGGGATGTTTTTCCACCGAACAGACGAGGCTATGCCACAGGCGCAGTCATGTCCGGATTCGCTATCGCCTCGGTGATCGGCGTCCCTGCCGGCATCGTGATTGGGAATCTATACGGATGGCAGGCGCCATTCTTTGTTTTGGCAGTGCTCAGCCTGCCATTGCTAGGCTTGGCAATGTGGGCCATGCCCTCGCTCAAAGGGCACTGTCACGACCAGCATGCCAGCCTACTCGGACACCTGCGCGAAACTTTGACCCTTCCAAATCACATCCGCGCCTACGCATTGATCAGCGTCCTTACCTTTGGGGCCTTCACAGTCATTCCCTTTATCAGTACTTACTATGTTGCCAATGCAGGCGTGACCGAGGCCCAATTACCATTTATCTTTATTGCCGGCGGTTTGATCACGCTGGTGGGTGCCCCCTACTTGGGAAAAATGGCCGACCGTTACGGCAAACTCAGTTTATTTCGGCTCATTGTGCCCATTTCAGCGCTCATGGTGCTGATCATCACCAATCTTCCCAGCTTGGGAATCATCTGGGCGGCAGCCGCTACCTCGGGCCTCATGCTAACCAATACAGGTCGCATGGTGGCCGCAATGGCTATGGTTACCAACAGTGTCGAGGCCCGCCAGCGTGGCGCGTTCATGTCGGTCAATTCCTCGATGCAGCACCTGGCGGGTGGTTTTGGAACAGCCCTGGGTGGCATGATTGTTCAAGGTGGGGCAGGCCAACCATTTCTTCACTTTGAAAAAGTTGGCTATCTCGCCGCTGGCACCTCGATACTGGGCATTTGGCTGGCAGGCCGGCTTCGCTTATTAGATGGGCCACAAGTGCCGGCAACTATTTCACAAAGTATTGCAGCCGCCGCAGAGGCCCAAGCCGATGCCGGCGAAGTGTTCGCCTCTCTCGAGGCCAACGAACCCAATCCGCTGGATCGCAATGAAAGGGCTGGTTAAATTTTTAGGGTAAAGGTAATGAGCATAGTTGTCCGTCTGGCAACCATGGACGACAATTCGGGAATCATCACCCTATAATATCGCTAGTTTGGAATAAATTGTCGCAGCAACAGCGCAATAATGGGTTTTGCCTCCACACTTCAATCGTCAAATTCGGGGCTACCATCCTGCGGCAGTTCGCGCCACAGGGCGATGCCTATCCTTCACTGGCTTTTGAATCTGCCCCAGAAATTGACCACTTCCCTGAAAAAAGGCAAAACCATTGCTTTGAATCGGTAGGTTCGGGTGGTGGATGGGGCCAGAAAGCCTTGACCGAGAATGCAAAAATGGCATAAAATCGAATCATTCGGTTCTCGAACAATCTGCAGGGAGTGGTTATGAAACCATTGGAGCGCAAAGCCGCTGACCTGCGCGATATTTTTCAGGGCCTGATCAAGCATTTCAAAATGCTCAATTCAGCAGCCGCAAACGGCTCCCATGTGTCCCTTAGCTGCCAAGAGCTAAGGGTGGTTGAATTCATAGGTGAAAACGGCCCCAAGATCATGCGCGAACTGGCCGAGGAGCTAGGCGTGGCGGTAAATACCGTCACGGGCATTGTCGATGAGCTTGAAAAAATGAAGCTGGTTTCAAGGCTAAAATCACCAGAAGATCGCCGTATCATCCGTGTCGAACTCACCGAGGCAGGTCGTGCCACTTACATGGAGGCAACCGACCTCACCCTGGGGTTCATGGCCAACATGCTGCGCTCCCTTTCGCAGGAAGAGCAGGAGATTTTCATGGTGCTCTTCCAAAAAATCGCACGGGCTGCCCGGTCAGGAGCCCAGGCCTTGGTCGCCTCGCCAACTGAGGGCTGAGTAAATTAGTTCGGAAGATGAAATATTTAATTTTTGAACATTCTGCAATTAGGTTATTCTGCGGAACAGTCAGGAGGGTTGTGTGAGCCATCCAATCACGAATGTGGCCAATAAAGGCTCGGCCATCAAATGGCTGTTCATTGCAGTTCTGCTGCTAAGTGTGGTGGGGCTTGGTATAGCTTATTTCACAGGCAATTTGGGCACCGATCACCGGGAAAAATTGCCACCCGAAACAGCGACAGCCCAAAGCAAAGAAGCTAGCGCGGTGGTTGCCGTTACCACCTCAGCAGTAACCCACCGGGCGGTCCAGCGCACGGTCGAGGCGACGGGAACCCTCCATGGGTTTGAGGAAGTGACCATAACCGCAAAGGTGGAAGGCCGCCTGAAATCTATTCAGCGTGATGTGGGCGACTTGGTCAAACCCGGTGAGCTGTTGGTGGAAATCGAACCGATCGATTTTGAGCAAGCTGTCCAGCAAGATGAGCGGGCTCTGCAAGTGGAACTGGCAAAGCTGGGCCTTCAGCAGCTTCCAGATACCACTTTTGATTTAGCCAAGGTGCCTTCGGTGCAACAGGCTCAAGTGAAGCTTGATACCAGCAAGTCCCGTTTGGATCGCAAATTGCGTCTCAGGGGCTCAGGTGGCGTCTCCCCTGAGGAAGCCGAAGGTGTCACGGGCGATTTTCTCGCCGCACAGGCAGAATATGCCAATCAATTACTCTTGGCTCGGTCCGGCTTGGCTTCGGTGCAGCTCAAGCAATCAGCCTTGGCCATTTCCCGGCAAAAATTATTCGAAACCAAGGTGGTGGCCCCCACTCCCACTCGCCCGGTTCCCGGTGCCGAGGGAGGTGTGGTCTATTCTGTAACCGCCCGCAAGGTGAGCGAAGGCACACTCATTCGCGCCGGCAACGAGGTGTGCAGGCTAGTGATTGACCGCACTCT
>CAIWHS010000238.1 GCA_903912515.1 uncultured Planctomycetaceae bacterium | reverse complement strand
GCTATGCCGGCTTTGTAGGCCACGAATCATACCCACGCGCGATGCCGAGGCGGGCATTTGCGAGGCGATTCAGGTGTGCGAGGATTTTTGAGCAATTCTTCATGGTTTCTTCAGGGATTGTTCACAATATTCTCTGGGAATCGGCTTTTGAATGGGCCGGTTATGTGGCAAGGTAAAGCCTTAATTCGCTGAAACTTTTTCAGGGCTGGATCATGAGCACCCGATTCGTTGCAGCCATGGTGGCAGGCTCCGCCTGCGTGCTTTTCATCTTGGCCAATCTTCCGGTCGAGTGGGCCAATGATAAGGCCCCGATTGCCAAGTGGCTTTTCGATGCCGACAAATTTTCATCTGGAAAGTTGGACCCAACGGAGGGTGCATGGCCTTTGCACATCCTGGGGGAGCCGAAATGGGATAAACAAACCAGCTCCGCCCACTTCTCAGGAGGCATGGATCAGGGGGTTTTGGTATTCAAAAAGGGTGAATCCGTTCCCAAGATCAACCCTGAGGCCCTTTCTTTAGAGGCTTGGGTCCGCCTAGATTGTGGCAGTCGCATGGGCGGTCTCATAGGCATGGTCGATGACAACCGCTACGGGGGGCAGGGCTTCTCCCTGGGCTACGATGAGGACCGGTTCCGCTTCGGATTGGCCACGGAGGGTGCCCGCAAAGGGGACGGTGTGCTGACCTGGATCAGGTCGCAGTCACCTATCAAACCGGGAGTTTGGACCCACCTAGTAGCCACATACGATGGCTCTACCATGTGTCTTTATGTGAATGGCCGTATGGAGGCGAAGTCAACCGAGCAACAGGGCCCGATCATTATGGCTTCGGCCCCGTTTGTGGTGGGCGGGTACGCCGATGATGATGAGAGAGTTCCCCTTGTCGGTTCCATGAAAAGCGCGGCGCTTTTTGATATTGCCCTCAATGTCGAGGCAATTATCACCAGTTATAAGCAAGATATGGCCCTAACCTCGTTGGCACCTGCGACAGGCATTCCCTATTTTTTGGTTACCCCCTACCTGCAATACCCAACGACCGATTCCATCCGGGTGGGTTTTGAGACCTCTGAGGAATCGGCGGGAGTGGTCGAATTTGGCGAGGAAATACCGCTGAAGCGTAAGGTGGAAACCCCCTTGGGCACCATGCACCATGCAACCTTGGAAGGCCTGAAAACATCCACCAGCTACTTCTACAAGGTGACGGCTACTACCAAGGGGGGCGACAAAATCGCCGGTCAGGTTCTCACCTTCAAGACCGCCGCCCTCCCGGGGGAATCCTTCAACTTCGCGGTGTTCGGTGATTCCCAGCGCAACCGGCGGATGACGGGCCAGGTGGCGACCCGGGCATTCGAAAACCGTCCTTCATTCCTGCTGCACCTGGGTGATGTGGTCGATGACGGGGCGGACAAGGGGCAGTGGTTGCACGACTTGTTCCGTCCCTGCCAGGAACTGTTCGGTCGGGTGGCGATGATGCCCACCATTGGCAACCATGAGAAGAATCACCCCTTTTACTACCAATACTTCAACCTTCCCGCCCCCGAGTTTCACTACAAGTTCACTTGGGGCGACGCCGACTTTTTCGCCATCGACAGCAACAAGCCCCTGGTTCCCGGCGAGGGCCAGCTGGCTTGGCTCGAGAAAGAACTGGCGTCATCCAAGGCCAAATGGAAATTCTGCTACCACCACCACCCCTGCTACTCCAGCGACAGCGACGACTACGGCGACACCTTCAACGGCAAGCAATCCACTTTCGGAACGGAAAAATTACGCCAACTTGCCTCCCTGTACGAGAAATACCGGGTGGACATGGTGATGAACGGCCACATTCACGCCTATGAACGGACCTTTCCAATCAAGGGGAACAAGGTTGATGATTCCGGGGTGGTTTACCTCACGAGCGGCGGATTTGGAGCCGGTCTGGAAAACTTCACGCCCACCCCCTCATACTTCAAGGCCGCCAATCGGGTGGACTACCACATGGTGCTGTTCACCATTCATGGCAACAGCCTGCAATTGAGGGCTTATGACAAGGACGGGCATTTGTTTGACAGTTGGATGAAGACGAAATAAGCCTCCTTCTCCAGACTGTTGGCCCTTAAATCGCTGGGAAACTTTCTCGAGCTCGCCGCCAATCGCGTTGATTGAATCCAAAGGATTGCCATCAAAGGCCGGCGTTGCCCTTATGCATCGTCCGGTTTTTTGAGGCGGGAATTGTATTCCTCTGTGCGGCAATTGGTGTTTTAAACTGGTTGTAGAGGTGCCCGGACCGTATTTCTGTAGGTTTGGCTGGGGAAGCTGAGAGCCGGTGCTTTGTTTCCAGGAAACGTATCAGTTTTCAATGAATGCAAATGTTCGCGGCAGTTACAGGTACTAATTGGCTGGGCCCGCTCCGCAAAGTCGTTGTGGCGTATGTTTTCAAATGAAAAAAGCCCGGCGGATGGAGCCGCCGGGCTGGTGAGAAGCCTGTTGGAAAACTGTCAATTCTGCACGCCATCCGGCAGAACTTCCCCGCCTTGCCGGCTCAGAAGGGCGGACACCATGGCAAGGGTGACGTTGTCCTTGAGCATGCGTACCGAACCGTCACCCATCACCACATTGGCACCACCGGTGTGGAATCCGTAGATTTCGTTGTCACTCGATCCGTTTACAGCCATGGGGCCGGAACCCTGGGTTCCCAGATTGCCATCTGCCCCGTTGATGCCAAACCAACTGTCCGGGTCCCCCCATCCACCGGCTGCTCCATTCCCGTCCCGGTCGGCACCACGCTTCGTGAATCCCCTGCCATAGCGGTAGGGCCTGCCGGCGTTTTCCACCAGCAACATGGTGTTGCTGGTTCCGTCGATGATACCGCTCATCTTGGTGGCCACGTTGTACTCAAGAATGCCAGGGCCTCGCGCGATTGCTTGGGTCCCGATACTTTGGGTGACCCAGGTGCCGCTGGTGCCCGATGCGCAGGCATAGTCGGTGCGCCCCATTTGGATGGATGTGACTCCCGCGGGAAGGGCGCGATACTTGGACGATGGGACGTTGTAGGGCATGGTTGGAGTCAAAGGTGCTGATGGGCACATAAAAGTCTTGATGGGTGTTGTGAATGGCATGAAATTGGCGACATCATAGCCGCTCAAGTTCATGTTGATCTGTTTGTAGAGGTTGTCCTGCTCGATGTAGGGCAGGACGAAAGTCAAGCAGTAATGATCTGGCTGGGAAAAGGTTCCGCCTGTGTACATCGGAGGAAAAGCACCATTGGTGCCTTCGTAGTTATGGAATGCCAGTCCGATCTGTTTAAAGTTGTTCTGGCAACTCATGCGATTGGCGGCTTCTCGCACCTTTTGCACGGCCGGGACCAACAGTCCCACCAGCACGGCAATGATGGCGATCACAACCAGCAGATCGATGAGAGTAAAAGCACCACGATGTTTTCTTGACGCAAACCTTGCCATGGGATTCTCCATTGATGAACAAACAGGTGAGAGTTTAGAGGCGACAATCACTTGTCGTTGGGATTGGGTGCCACCTTGCCTTTGGCAACCCCGGGAACCAGTTCCAGTGGGGGAATGGTGTTTTGCCCCGCCTTGACCACATAACTGAGTTTTGACTGGGTCACTTTGTCGTAGGCACCATTGAGGGCATCAGGTCTGCCCCCGTTACCGTCTTCGGGCTTCGACATGTCAGGCCAATAGACGGTGATGGTGTAATCACCCTCCGGGGCACCCTCACCGGAATTACCGTTGGTGATTTTGAAAGAGCCTTCTTTATCCGCCTTGCCGTAGGGAACCTGCTCTTCGAGGCCAGTGCGCCCTTTGCGGTGCAAAAAGACAATCGCTTCGGCTGCCGGTTTTTTGTTTACCAAAACAGTTCCCTGGACCGGATGCAGTTTGGGGCCGCTTTGGCCGCAGCCGGTAGCTGCAACAACCATAGCCAGTTTCAAAGTAAGACAGCAAAAGTTCCGCAGGTTCATCATGCAAATATCCGAAAACTCAATTGGTGAGTAGCGATTTGTTTGATTGATTAAAACAGGCTAATGCCCTTTGAGCATGAAGAATGAATGAAGGCTAAATGAAAGCTGGATGAGGGAGTGTAGTCACAGGTAACCAAAGTTACCCTGCTGGCTTAGCAAAGCATTTGCAGTTTTATAGATTACTAAAGAGATCCCATGGAATTTTAGCATGGAATTCAGAACTTTGATTGGAGATCACTGGAAAAGTTGCCCAAGGCTTCAGCGGAACATGAAGCCCACCCGCAAAACAGCTGGGTCGCCGGCCACCCGCAGCGCCGTCTCGTGCTGGTCCAAGGTGAACCACGGCCCGGCAAGTTGTCCCAGCGGGTGATCAGCGGGAAGTCCTGTCAGAAATTCCACCGCGCTGGCAAGGTGCCTGGGCCCGTAATTGTG
>CAIWHS010000237.1 GCA_903912515.1 uncultured Planctomycetaceae bacterium | reverse complement strand
GTCCCTTGCCGTCTCGGACTTTTCCGGACGGGGGGTACTTTTGGCTTTTCGGCTAAGCCGGGGGATGGATGATGCGCTTGCGCCAAAGTTGGTGGATGGCGTCGCTGGCGGGCATGCTGGCGGCTGTAACCGGGTTGCTGCCCGCTCGGGCGGCTGAGGTGGAGCAAGCGCTCCCCACAGGCCGCACACTGGTATTAGTGGCCGGAGCGGGCACCTTCAAGGATCCTGCCATCAAGGCGCGACCTGGGGCGGAGAAAGACGCCAAGGCTGTCTTCAGTCTCCTTACCGATGGCAAACATCTGAAGGTGGCGCCTACCGATTCTCGCCTGCTTGTGGGAACCGAAGAAGCCACCCGTGAGAAATTTTTGGAAGGGCTTAACTGGCTGGTGAAAGAGGCGAAACCCGGTGACACGGTTATCGTTGGTCTGTTTGCCCAAGGTGGCCCGCAAAGCGATGGCGGCGACCGCCGTTGCTATTTCCTGTCAGACAGCCAGTTTGCCACACGCGATCGCACAGCAGTGGGCGAGTCGGAAATTTCCGATATCCTCAAAAACCTGAAAAGCCAAAGAGTGGCCACCTTCCTCGATGTCAACTTCAAGGGTTACACTGCGCCCGGCAAAGGAATTGCCGAGCCCACCTTGGGCCAAACCCCTTACCGCGAATTTTTGGGCGACGACGGCACCGAAGAGCACGCCCCCCTTACCGGCCATGTGGTGTTTTTGGCCACTAACGGCCTGCAGCCATCCCTGACCATGCCCAGCGGTGAGGGTATCTTCACCAAGGTGGTTACCGATGGCCTTTCTGGCAAGGCCGACAACGAGGGTGGCGAACCCGATGGCCGTGTCACGGTTGACGAACTGACCGAATACATTGACAAGCAACTGCCAGAACTCGCCCGTCAGGTGGGCAAAACCAAGGAAGAGAAACAGCAGTTTCCCTTCGTTTTGGGTGGCCGTGCGAACCACTACACGCTGACTAACAATCCCGAAGCCGCCGAAAAAGCTGCCGCCGATTTAGTCGCCTTTGATGCCGCTGTGAAAGCCGGCAAGATTCCCGCTCAATTTGAGGTGGAGGGCCGCAACATGCTCACTGCCATGCCCAAGCTGGAAATGCAGCGCTCGCTGCGCAAAGCGTATCAGGCTTTGGCCAAGGGTGGCGAGCTTGCCGCTTTTGAAACCAAGCGCAACGAACTGCTGGCTAGCGCCAAGCTCACACCAGAAGCCGCGGCCGACTTTGCCAAAACCGTGAAGAAGGCAATCGACCTGCTTCAGCGCGAATATGTCAAGGAGATCAAACCCGGGCAGATGGTCGCATGGGCGGTTCAGGGCCTTTACCGCCGTATGGAGGAGAAAATTCCAGCCGAGATCGCCTCCCAGTTGGAAAAACCCGAAACCATTTCCGGAGAGGCCATCAACAAACTCTTGGTCGATGCCCGCATGAAGCTGGGTCGCCGGGAGGATCTCGACAAGGGCAAGGATGTTGACATCACCCTTCAAAGGATGATGGTCAATTTGGACCCCTACACCACTTACATCGACTCCGAGACCAAGGCCAGCCTCGACAAAGAGATCCAGGGCAACTTCACCGGGATAGGTGTGCAGATCCGCAAGGACAGCGTCACCGACATGCTCTTGGTGGTAACGCCCATCAAGGATAGCCCGGCCTTCAAAGCTGGTGTCCAAGCGGGCGATATCATCACCAAGATCATTCTCGATGTGGACAACAAAGGCGTTAAGCTCGAAAAGCCCGAGGTTGTTTCCACCAAGGGACTGGCCACCAATGACGCTGTGAAGAAAATTCTGGGCAAGCCCGGTACGCCCGTGACCATCTTCATCCAGCGCGAGGGAGAAGACAAAGAGCGCGAGATCAAGCTCATTCGCAACCGTATCGAGGTGGAAAGCGTTCTCGGCTACAGCCGCAAGCCCGACGCCACCTGGAACTGGTTTGTCGACCCCAAGAGCAAGATTGGCTACATTCGCCTGACCAGTTTCGCCCGTAATTCGGCCCGCGATATGGCCCGCGCCCTCGACGAGATGCGCAAGCAAGGCATGAAGGGCATGGTGTTCGACCTGCGATTCAACCCGGGTGGCCTGCTAGACAGCGCTGTTCTCATTTCTGACATGTTCATCGATGACGGCCTCATCGTCAGCATCCGCCCACGCGGTCGCCAAGAGACCCAGTTTTCCGGCTCTGCCGAGAACAGCCTGAGCGATTTCCCCATGGTGGTCATGGTCAACAGCGGCAGCGCCTCAGGCAGTGAGATCGTCTCAGCCGCCCTGCAAGACCACCACCGCGCTTGGGTGATCGGCGAACGCAGCTTCGGCAAAGGCAGCGTGCAGAACATCCGCGAGTTCGGCGAAGGTGAGCTCAAGCTCACCACCGCGACTTTCTGGCGCCCCAGCGGCAAGAACCTCAACAAGTCCAGCACCGGCGGCAAAGATGAGGACACCTGGGGCGTGAAGCCTGACCAGGATGTGAAGCTCACCCGGAAAGAGCGTGATGACCTGTTCGAGGCCATGCGCGAATCGGAAGTGATCTATGGTTCCGCTGGCAAGAAGAAAACAGATGAGGAGAAGGCTCCTTTTGTGGATACGCAACTTCAGGCTGCGCTTGGCTATCTGCGCGGCCAGTTGCGAGCAAGCCAGCGCTGAACAACGCCCGGCCGTTTGTCAAGCGGCCCCCGGCTTGTAAAACCATAACGGTCAGGTAAGAGCTTCCGAACCTGACGACCTTAAGCCCCGCCAATTTGGCGGGGTTTTTGTTTTTTACTCAAGTTTATTTGCCAGTTGGCCGTGAGGAGGGAAGGGTTATTTGGGTCCAATTATAGTTGTGGCGCCAGTTGCGTCGCGTCTCGTCGGGAAATTTCGCACCATGGCAAGTTTTTCCCTCAAGTTACCGGCTCAGGCTGCCGTCATGGCCGCCTCGAGCCTCACCCTGACGGGGTGCATGAGCCTGGGTGGCAATTCGTCCGCCCACGCACCAGCACCAGCCGCCAGCAACCCTTGTGGGGCTACCACATGCTCCGCGCCTGAGCCCCCACCCAAGAAAGGGTTTTTGGGCCTCTGCAGTCACGACAAAAACCGTGATAGCCTGCTGGCCCGTCTCACCGGCCAGCACAAAGAGCAGCCACATCCCAGCAATTCTCCCGTGCCATTGGCCCCGGGTGAATTCATCGTGTCGTACAACCAGGGCCCTCCGGCAATGCCCAACTATGTGGCACCCGCTTTCGCGGCACCTGCCTATGCGCCGCCAGCATGCTCAACCCCAGTTGGGGCCTGCATGACCGAGTCCTTTTCCCCTGCCAGCACGCTGATGCCTTCGGTCTCGAGCATCATGCCGGCACCCACCATGCCTTGTTCGCCTCCAGCAACCAGCAGCGTGATTCCCTCGGGCGTGTTGCCTCCAGCCCCGGTGACCAGTCCGCCCCCGTTGGCGCCAAACACCGTGGCACCACCTGCGGGAACACCCCAAGCCCAGCCCACCCCGGCCCCGGGCAGCACCACCTCCAAGACTTTCATCCGCTGATCAATACCTTGGATCAAGTCGGCAGGCACACCCTCGAGGCCTGCCGACGGAAGCCGCTCCGGGTCGCGCTCCACCGCGCGGCCCGGAGTTTTTAAATTTTGCATGCCTGAAATACTACAAATTATTTGAACAGGTTTTCCGCCTTGGCCCTCACTGCTTTGTCTGCCGATGTGAGCAGCGCTTTGCGGGCAGTTTCTGCCAGTTTTTTCCTATCCACCTTCCCAGCCGCGATAGCATCCAGCAGGGCCATGCTTCTGGCAGGTGTTCGTACCATGGCCCCAAGCGCCATGCCCAAGTTTTCTTCGTTCAGCCTGGGTAACGCTTCCAGTAGCAGAGCTGCAACTTGGGCGTCATCGTTTGCGGATATGTCGCCCAACCCGCTCACAGCACCCATTACCAGCTCATCGTCTGTGCCAGGCTTCAGGTAGCGGGCCAAGGTTTCAAGCGCCTTCGCGCGGTCGCCAAGGGCTACCATGCGCAATGCGTCATAGCGGGTGCCCGTGTTCACCTTGGGGTCGTCGGCCATGGCAAAGGCCAGAACAATGGCCCGGTCCCAACGCTTTCGCAGGTCGGTTTCAAAGGCCAAAAGGCTACCATATTCCTTGTGCGGCCAGCGCCCAGCCAGTGTGGACCCGTTGATAAGCCCACCACCCACCACCACAGCCTGCCAGTCGCGCAAGTCGGCATCGAGCGTGGGCAAAGACACCCGCAGGATAGACTTCAATGTGCCCATGTCGCCCTTCTTCCCCTGGGCGATAGCCACCCGCCAGATCAGCGGGATGGCTTTGTACTCTTCCTTGCCTTCGGCCAAACCGTTGGTCATGTCCTGCAGCATGTCCGCGGCCCAGTCAGAACGCTGCTCAACCAGTTTTTGTATCAACGCCTTGTCACCAGTACCCATTTCCATGGCCCGTACCAACTCACCCGGCGACTGAGGTACATCGGTCTGCCCCTTCGCCACCAGCACAGGTGGGGTGCCAGCGGCAGTCAGGTAGATGGTCCGAAGATCAACCAGCGCATTGGCAACCGCTCCCTCGGGGCTCATAGTCACTGCCGATTCTCCGGCTGGAATGCGGAGCTTGCCAATTTTCAGTTGTTGGTAATTGGACCAATCAGCCCCGGTAGCCGGCACTTTCCAAGAGAATTTGCTTTCACCGCACTCCACCATCACCGTGTTGCCTGCGCTCGCCTGCGCACACGCAAAATCAATCCAAACATCCAGAGTGACAGTCTGTAGTGCCTTCACTTTCCAGCGCGCAGTGTCCTGCTGGCCATGCCAGTTGCCAACATTGCCAAAATCGGTCTCAAAACTGATGCCATCGCCGCGGATTTCAGCCAGTGCCGCCTGCAATGTTCCGCCTGCCTCGTTAACCGATACTTCCCGAGGTGTGTTGCCGGGCATCGCCTTGGCCGGACTCTCCTGCCGCGCCACATACGCCAGCAAGTGCGCCATTGCCTGCGGTGGAATATCCCGTTCCAGCCCTTCGGGCATCAGTGATTTTCCCGTGGTCTCCAAACTTTCCAAATCGGCCCGCAACAGGCTGCGCTCCTGGCCATCGGCCTGGCGCAGCGTCAGGCTCGTCGCGTTTTCCATAGTGATAATTCCAGCTACTGTTTGTCCGCTTTTCAGCGTGGCCGCATAAACCAGGTAGCGCGAATCCAGATTGCGGTTTGGGTCGATGATCTCCAGCAACAGGCTGCCAGACGATTTGCCAGCCACCGTGCGCAAGTCCGGCCCAATCGCGTTGCCTTGATCCTCCAGTCGGTGGCAAACCGAGCAATGTTTTTGAAACAGTTGTCGCCCTTGGCTGGGGTCGCCTGCCAGCATGGTGGCAGATTGGTACTGCGCCAGCACTTCAGCGCGCCCCGCATTGGTGGTGCCCGCGAGTAGTTTGCGTGCCCGCTCCCGCAAGGCAGGGTCCCGGTGGTCCACCAAACGCTGTCGGCCGATGGAATCAACTTGGCCGGAAGGGATTGCCCCCGATTCCACCGCATCGAGAAGCAATTTGGCCCAAGTTGGCCGGCTAGCCAAAGTATCAAGCGCCCCGTTTCGTAGCCTTGGGCTCAGCGACCTGAATTGTTCAATCAGCAATTTTCCCGCCTCAACTGATCCCATCGCCGCCACTCGATTCAAAGCGGCCTGCCTCACCGCAGGGCTTTCTGTCGGGCCCAGCAGCCGGGCCATAATTTTCAGGTCCGCATCTTCCTCGGCTTTCAATCGGCCCAGTAGTTGGGTTGCCGCCAGTCGGTCCCCCTCAGAGGCTTTGCCATCCAACAAAAGCTTGCGCGATTGCCCCACCATTTCCTTCAGTGCATCACTCACCTCGGGGCCCAGCTTGTCTAGTCGATTATTGGTGCCGTCCAGTGCTGCCAGAAGTGGCCCAGCGCGGCCTACAGGATTACCGGAGGGGCCATTGGCAATCGGTAAAAGCACCGCCAGTGCCAGTTGTTTCAGGGCCAATTCGTTGGAGGCAACCGCTTCAGCCAACCTTCCAAAAAAAGCTGGTGAAGGAATGGGCTGCGCCTTCAGGGCCGCCTGTGCGAAAGCCCCAAGAGTTTCAGCATGCGTGCCGCTGAGTGCCGCGCTTACCAAAAAGGTGTCTGCCGAGTCTTTGCCTGCGACCTGTCCCAAGGCCTGTGCGGCAGAGGCATCTTTCCATGCGCCCAGCGACAGCACCGCTTGCAGTTTGGTGCCGGCATCCTTGTCAGTCGTTAGGGAGATTAATGCATCCCGCACAGAGGGAGAAGGTGCCAGGTTGCCAGCCAAGCGTGCCGCCTGCCGACGCACCCCGGGGTGCGGGTCGGCCAAGGTTTTAATGACTAGCGATTCTTCCAAAGTGCCAAGTTGCGCAAGCGTGGCCAGCGCCTGCAACCGCACCAAACCTTGTGGATGATTGAGAACCAATTTTCGCAAAGGCTGGTTAGCCCCGGCATCTTTGCGCCATAGCAACTGCTGCATGGCCCGGTCCCGTTCAGCAGCACTAGGGCTTGCCAGTTGATCCACCACGGTGGCCAGTGGGGCCACAGCCAGGTTGATTATGGGCCGGGGTGTTTCGTTCGTTGGCCGCAGTCGATAAATGCGCCCAAGATTTGAACCTGCCCGCGTGTCGATCTTTGCCAAATCCTCGCTCGGGATCCAGCGCGGGTGTTCAATCAAAAACCGGTACATGTCCACCACATAAAGACACCCATCCGGACCGGCTTTTATCTGCACAGGCCGGGCCCACGGGTCACTCGATGCCATGAACGAGTGATCAGCTTCAGAGCTTGGCCGGTACCCGCCAAAGCTGCTCCCCTCAGGCTTCAATTCCAACCTGTGAACCAAGTGGTGCACAGGCTCACAGGTCAAAAGACTTGTGGCATATTCTGTGCCTAGTAGCGTGTCCTCATAGATACCAATGCCACACGCCGAGGTGACAGCCCCCACCGGGCCCGACAGCTTGAACATCTGCACCTTGCCTGAAGGGATGAGGCGATTTGCTGCATCGTTGGCAGCCACCGCCTTGGTCACCTGTGGGTGGCGGATGGTTGCGTTGCGGCGCAAATACTCATCGGGCAAGACCAGGTGCCATGCCAATATCGAATTGTCGCAGCCAAACCAGTTGCCCAACGCATCGCGCAGGCGGCCTTGTTGGGTGCGCCCGGTCGCTGGTTCAATGGCACCCGTATCGGGCTGGATGCGGAAGTCGCGGTCGCCCAGGTCGAGAATTTTGCCCGTCTTGTGGCTTTTGATCTTGCCGCCAAACAGGCCGCAACTGCCAAGTAGCCAGCCGTCCAGGCCTGGAACCAGCGAATTCACCCGCGCCTGATAGTTGCCAGTGCCAAAGCCGCTGTAAAGTTTCTCAACCACATCGGCTTTGCCATCTTGGTTGGTGTCCCGCGCCAACAAAATATCAGGGGCGGCGCAGATCAGCACACCATCACGCCAGGCGGTCACGCCAGTAGGGAAGGCGATGTTGTCAACCAAGACTGTTGATTTGTCGTATTGGCCATCGCCATTGGTGTCTGTCAGCCGTCGAACCACGCCGCCTGGCTGGTAGTCGCCGTTCATGCCCAGTGGGTAGTCGCGCATTTCGGCAACCAGAAGGGCGCCATCAGGCGCGAAATCTATCGCCACCGGGCTTTGCACCAAAGGCTCGCTAGCCACCAATTCCAGACGGGTGCCTTTGGGCACACTCCAGGCCGCTAGCGCTTGCTTGGGTTCTTTGGCTTGTGTTCCCTGGGTTTTGCTTGTGTCTACCGTCTTTGCCTTGAAATCGGCCAGCAACGGCTTTTCCACTGCGGCAATGATTTTGTTTTCCAGGCCCGGGCGAAATGGGGCCGGTTGGTCATAGTAAGTCATCGCCCCGCCACCTTCGTATCCGCCTTCCTGGACAATGCGCTCCGAGGGAATGTAGCAGGGCGAGTCGTTCGTGTACGCGTTGATCCACAACCGCTTGGCATCCAGCTCTTTCTTTAGCCGAATCGAGTAATCAACCACCACTTCACCAGGCAAAAACACCATGGCCAGTTCGTTGCCAAAATTCCAGGTTTGCACCATATAATCAAGGGCCACGCGCAGTTTCTCGCCCTTATCTAACCGGGCAAGTTGTGTGCGGGCGTGATGGCCGATGTAATCCTGCTTTTGCGCCCGCACTTCAAAATCCTTTCGCGTGGGGTGGCTGGTGAAGTCGAGAGAAACGGTTTCCAGCCTGGCGGTAGTGGGTGGGCCCAGTGGGTCAAGCCCCACCCGAATCACCCGCTCCACTTCCTTGCCAATTTCCAGTCCCTGACGCGAAGCGACATCTACCTTATCGCCAGTCACCCCTGAAGTTGGATTGCTGTCAGCCCCGCAACCAATGCTCACAAGTGCCACCGCGCCGGGAAAAGCGTCTTCCATAGCCTCCTGCGCATGGCCGGGCCAGTCGCCCCCCACCCTGTTGTGCGACAAAGTCACAGCATGGCAGGCGTAGGTGGCCCAGATGCCGCGAATTTTGCCGGTAGCGGGATCCCTTGCCGCTAGCACAGGTAGATCATGGTCCACCGGCCCACCCTTGGTTCGTCGGTTCATGGCAAAGCCAACACTTCCCACTGTCCAGCCGAGCTGACACTTGCGGCGATCTGCCAGCGCCGCCAGCACCACCTTTTCCAATTTGTCGGTGAACTCGATGGTGTATTGCCGGATGTGTTGCAAATGGTCGGGCGGGATCGGCTGGCCAAACAGAGTGGGACAAACACCTTCCAGCATGGGGGCGGTGTGGGTGTGCGACGCTGCGATAGCGAACCGCTCGCTGGTGATGCCGCTTCCCTTCAACCTCTCCAGTAAACGGTCGCGGATGGCCAAGGAACAGCCCAAATTGTCAACAGTCACCACAACAAACGGCTGTTCATCACCCAGGGCCATGGCCTTGGCCCAGACACGCTGCTGCACCCCTTCCGATTCGGTCCGCCGGAAGCCAAACCCGCTCAAACGCACTGGATAGGCTGGGGTGATATCCTGTTTGGCAAATCCGGCAACAACCAGAGGTTGGTCTTTGGCAGTGGTGGCAAACGCCAGGCTCATCACAAGATGGGAAATGAGCACGCACGGCATGGTTGGCACCCGTATATGGTAGATGAACTTAGTTTAAGTTTAATGCTTTTGGCTGCTTGGCTCAAGAAGCTTGCGCTGCTCGATATTCAACTCGATGATCAGGGTGAAAAACAGTTTGATGGAGGTGGCCCATGAATCTTTGGCTTTTGGCTTCAGTTGTCCATTATTTGGGTTATCCGGTCGCTGAAAACACGGCTGCAGTCGGCCGTCCAAACATTCTTTGGGTGGTTGTGGACGACATGTCTGCCAACTTGGGCTGTTATGGCGAGAAAACCATCCAGACCCCCCATCTCGACCGCCTGGCCCTTGAGGGCACCCGGTTTGCAAACGCCTATACCACCTGCCCGGTCTGCTCGCCCTGCCGCAGCGCCTTAATTACCGGCATGTACCAGACCACTTTGGGCGCACAGCATCACCGCAGTGGTAGGGGCATACCCATCGAGTTGCCCAAGGGTGTTCAGCCCGTTCCGGTTCTCTTTCGCCAAGCCGGGTACCACACCTGTATAGGCAATGGAGTTGCTGGCAACAAAGCCTTGGGAAAAACCGATTACAACTTCGTCTGGGACAAAGCGATGTACGACTCAGCCGACTGGGCCGACCGCAAGCCCGGCCAGCCTTTCTTCATGCAAGTACAACTCCCAGGCGGCAAACTGCGCGATGGCAACGGCTGGATGGGTTTGGAAAAACGCATGCAAAGTCGAACGACAAAGCCAGAAACGGTCACACTGCCGCCCCACTATCCCGATGACCCGGCTATTCGACGCGACTGGGCGTTCTATTTGGATGCTGTGCGCGAAACAGATGCGGCCGTCGGCCGCCTGATGGCAAGATTGCAACAAGAAGGCCTGCTGGCAAACACGCTAGTTATCTTTGTTACCGACCACGGTATCAGCCACGCGCGTGGCAAACAGTTTCTCTACGACGAGGGGACCCATGTGCCAATGATCTTTCACGGCCCAGAAGTGAAGGCTGGCGGAGTGAGGAAAGATTTGGTGGCCCTGATCGACTTAGCCCCCACCTCACTTGCCGCCGCTGGCATTCCCATTCCAGAATGCATGCAGGGGAAAAACATCTTGGCTGCAGGCCACACCCCGCGTTCCGAAATTTTTGCCGCACGGGACCGCTGCGATGAAACGGTGGACCGCATCCGCAGCGTGCGCAACGGCGAGTGGTTGTACATCCGCAACTTTTATCCCGGGCGGCCCATGCTGCAGCCCTGCCGCTACAAGGATCAGAAGCCGACGCTGACACGGTTGCGCGAGTTGCATGCCGCTGGCAGGTTGAGCCCCTTGCAGGAAAGGCTGCTGTTCTCACCCACCCGCCCGGCCGAGGAACTGTACCGCTGGCGCGAAGACCGTTGGCAAAAGATCAATCTGGCCACCCAGCCCGAACACGCCGCCACGCTGGCCCGGCTGCGTGGTCGGCTCGATTCCTGGATGGAAGATACCAACGACCAAGGCCGCCTACCCGAAAGCCCCGAGCGTTACGATGCCGAGATGGCTATCTACCTGCGCGACCTGAAGGGCCAATATGTGGAAGATTTGCAGGCCAACATCGCCACCATGAAGAGATGGGCAGCGGAGAGGAAATGATAATTTTGGTTTATTGAGACAGTAAATAAATTAGTCACTGGCATGGGGTACTCGAGGTGGGTATCTTGTCCCGGTCTCGAGCACAGGTGCTCCGCCGGGACGGGGTGATTGGATATGTGTGGGGGGAGTCTTAGCTGCTGCCAGCCACGAGAGTTTAGGTGGTGACTACTGCGGGCGGCGGGCAAGGATATTCACCGCGAAGGGCACGCAGAGGGACAGGCGAAAGCCCTGTGGCACGGCTGTTTTGGTTTTTGATTTGGCGAGCCAGCCGTGGGAGCGGCCGGGTGCTGGTGCGAACGGGTGTGATGTGGTTGTAAAAGGGGCATTGGATATTTCATGCCGAGGCATTTTGGCTGGATAAAAGACTGACGCATCAATGGGAAATTGGCTTTGCCAAGAGTGGGGATTGGGGGAGGCATTGCCAGGGAAGCGTGTGGAGTTGGTTTGTGTTGCAAGGGTTACGCACCAATCTAGAGGTTGGCGTGCCCAGAAGGGGAATTTAGGCTGTTCGTTTAACGGTCGTTTTTGGTTTTTACCCAGGTGTGGTTGGTTTTTTGACTGTGCCAACGGCTCGGACTCTGCCGCATCCGGCTTGCCTGCAGTTAGGTCACCGGATTTTGACGGGCCCACCCGTCTGGGGACGAGGGCTGGCCCCATGCAGACTCTAGGGCGAGGGTGTCGGGGCCTGTCTGTCTTTTAGTGATTCAGTTTCCGTTCTTTTTCCTGATCAGGAAAGCGCTGGTTTCGAGGATCACCACGAGCAGGGTGGCGGCCACGGACACACCGAAGGCGGTCCATCCGTAGGGCACAAGGTCTTGGCGGTAGTCGGTGAGATTGATGGCCACCGGGATGATGATCACGCTGACAAAGCTGGCCAGTCCTGCAAAAGCATAGGGAAGCCATCTCATCGCCAGGCTCCCGGGATGATAACTTT
>CAIWHS010000236.1 GCA_903912515.1 uncultured Planctomycetaceae bacterium | reverse complement strand
GCTGCCTGGCTCTGGAAGAAGCCAGAAGATTTGTAAGCGGACAAGAATTAGCCGAGGAATTGATTAAGTTAGAGGAAAAATGAAGGAGTCGATAGCAGTCTGCCCCCCCCCTGATACTTTTGTTACGCAAAAAATTTTGTCGAATTGAAGTGATTTCGGGTTCATGTCTGTATTGTTTTGTTAAATCAATATTAAACCTCGTTGGCCCGGGTTGCCCAAACCCAAGATCAGAGGTAATAATCAAAGTCTTGATGCAATTCTGAACTGGAACCGAAAGCGTTACATTTTCGTCGAATTAACGTGGATGGAGTGTTTTAGTTCGCCATATTTATTGTGGGCAAAGCGGAATGCGGATTGTTTTTGCAAGTTTGACCAAGCAATTAGTTGGGGGTACCGAATCCTACCTGAAAGCTGCATTGCATCAATTTTCTCAAAAACATGAAATGGCTTTTGTCTATGCCGAGGGGTCTGATTTATTTTCCACGTTGTCCGATAACGAGATCCACCTTGGACCTGACTCAAAATCCAAAATCCCAAATGTGAAAGCCTTTCGAGTCAAAAATTCTGACCAACACTCAGGGATTGAGTGGGTTAAAAATTGGAACCCGGATGTTATCGTCAATAATGGAGTTCAGCGGACTGAATTTGTTAAAAGCCTTGCCACTAAATTTCCAACCGTTTTTTTTCCTCATGATTATTACGCCACTTGTATCAGTGGTACCAAATTCAACCGCCGTACCCATTCGGATTGCTTAAGCGCATTCGGGTATGGTTGCCTTATCAAATACCATTTATTGGGATGTGGCGGAAAAAGCCCCATCACGATGTGGCGAAACTTCCGCAAGGTGCAAGAATTTCATAGCTATTTCCCACTCTATTCAAGAGTGGTTTGCGTCAGCGAGCATATGCGACAAGAAATGATCAGGGAAGGGATATCGAAGGAAAAAATAGATGTTTTGCCCTATTTCCCCTCCGGTTTTACTCAGCTAAGTTTTCCTCCTGTTCACCGGGAATTCACCAATCGATTGCTGTTTATGGGGCGTTTGGTTTCCTTGAAAGGTTGGCGCGATGCAATCCAGGCAGTAAGGCTGGCTTCGATAAGATTGCAAAGGCCACTTGTGTTGGACTTGGCTGGAGAGGGGCCTGACAGGAGTGCCCTGGACCAAATTGCCTCGGAAAACCCAGGTCTCGTGAAAGTTCACGGCAAGCTCGATACCCAGCAAAGCATCGATTTACTTGCAAAGGTTGATTGCTTGTTGGTGCCAAGTCGCTGGGCCGAACCATATGGCAAAGTGGGGCTTGAAGCGGCAACCCAAGGTGTGCCGACAATTGCCTATAATGTCGGGGGTATGTCTGAGTGGTTGAAAGACGGTGAAACAGGCTTTTTTGTAGGTAAAGGGGATCTCACCCCGGCTGGTTTGGCCGCGAAAATCTGCGAGATTTATTCAAACCCAAACAGGTGGAATACGATCCGCACAAATGCTTGGCAATTCTCATCACCTTTGACACTGGATAATCATATGGAGCATTTTTTCGTGTCCCTCGAAAAAGCCAAGGATTTTTTCGACAGTAAAAAATAAACCCTGCATGGTGAATTAGAAACGCCCCCTATTTATTTCTGGTGCGCGACCACCTCCGCCATTGCAATTTCTACTATAATTATAGCTTATCCAATCCCTTTCATCCCGCCACCATCCCCCCCAGAAAAATGCTCACCTGCCAACTTCGCATATTTTTGTACCAACTCGTCAAATTCAATGTACATTTCATAATTAGTGCACGGAGCAGGCCGATGAGGAATGCTTCCCGGGAAAGGCTCCGTTCGCTCGAAAACAAAGGAGTAAGAAATGCAACTTTCTGCATTTGCAAGTTTTCGAAGTCCCTGAAGTCCTTCGGTCATCAGCTCCAGGTGCGATGGGTCGCAGGTGATGTTGTTGAGATGCGTTAGCCCAGCCAGGTGGTCAATATTCTCCAAACTCGTACAGTGCCGAATATCGAGTTGCTCCAAATGCAGCAGACTTTTCAGGCAGGACAGGTTCTTCAGTCCAGCCCACCCGGCCATTTTCAATTCACGCAATTGTGGCAGACTTTCAAGTATGGCCGGGTTCATCTCCCGGAAGTTGTAAGCAGAGAGGGATAGCTTTTCAAGAGCAGGGCAGTGGGCTAATGCGTCGAGTGATCCGGCATTCCAGCAGCAGGTCAAATCCAGATCAACCAGGTTATTCATATATTTGAGAAATGTCAGAGAGGTCAAGTTGACGCAACACTGCAATTCGAGCCTCCGCAAACCCACTAATGCTGTGAGGTTATCCAGATGTTGAAGGTTTATGGCGCCCGACAATGCAACCGCCTCAAGGCGCAAAAGCTTCAGTACGCCAAACAGGTCCCGGTCCTCCATGGTGCATATAGAAAGATCCAGTGATTTCATATTTTTTAGCGAAAATACTGGACAGATTTGTTTCCCTTTGAAGCCATGAAGGCTACAGGCCCGAAGCGACTCCATCTGCGACAGCGGTTTCAGATTGGCCACAAGTTTACAGTTGTGAATCGTGAGATCCGACAGTAGGGGCTTAGACCCCATGGTGGTTATTTTTCTCAACTTTGGCATGTGGACCAAGGCCAGCGATTCCAATTGGTCTAAACCTGCAAGCGGGGTAAGGTCTTGAATATCGCTGCCTCTGATATGAAGCTTTCTCAATGATTTCAAATCATTGACGGGCGTCAGGTTGCGGATGTTGGTGCAGTAGTCAATTTTCAAGTGACTTAGCTTTTGCAGTGTTTCTACCCCTTCGAGGCTTTCGAGATTCGAACAAAAAAACAAACGGAGTGTACGCAGGTTGGCGGAACCAGCTAAAGGACGAATCGAGCGAAGGTTATCCCCAGCAATGGTCAAATGTTTCAACTGGTGGCAATCACCAAGCGTCCAGATATCTCGAAGCCAACCGACGTAGATGAGTGCCAAACTTTCCAGGTGGGGCATCGATCCGATGAACCATGGTAGCTGCTGGAAATCGGGAAAGTTGACATTTTGGATGATCATAAGGTTCACCACTTGGAGCGGCAAGTTCATGGTGGCAGATGGGCCAAATTCCAAACGGGAAAAAAAAGGTATGCCATTGATGTGCCAGTGGTTGCCGGCACTGTCTTCATTTATTTCTATTATCCACTTACTTTGTTCCAATACTCCGCGTGGGAGCACGCATTCAAGAAACACCATCGTGTTTCGAACCAGTAGGGTTCTACTCGATGGTGGGTTCACAACAACGAATGGATGCCCCTCGATTTTCTCTGGGAATTGCCCCTTAAATCCCATGGCGATGAGAAACGCCAAAAAAGGGTTTGTTTCCTGCTTAGGTATGCAGCCGTCACGGCTTTTGACGGTGATTTCTATGGCCATGGGGTTCTGCCTTTCGCTGTGTGGGCTAAGATGTCGCCAAACCACGCTTCTTCGAATTGGGGTTGATGGGAAATACTTCCCGTCGGAAACATGCACTATTTTAGGGGTGTCTCAAATCATTTGGCCTGCCAGATTTGGTGGTGTAATCGCTTTGGTTGCCCGCCTGCGCCTATGGCCTTCACTTGCTGC
>CAIWHS010000235.1 GCA_903912515.1 uncultured Planctomycetaceae bacterium | reverse complement strand
TCGGTTGTTATCTTGATGCCGGGCCCTTCCAACCAACTGTAGGCTGGACATGCCCCCAACAATGCCGTTCTCCCGCGAATACGCCTTCCGAAAAACCTTGGAAACTACAGGTGCAAGAGCCATGCCAAAGAGACAAAGAAAGAAAAAGCCGACACAAATCTTTTGAAATTCCATACTTAAAGCTTTTTTAAGCCTATAGCCATCGTCTAGGCGAGTGGACTCCTGCCAAAATGGCATCAGCCCCAAAATGCCCATTTTTCGCCCGATGCCATTTTGGCAGCGACCAACTTCGGTTGGGAACTCTAGTTGGGTTCCGCTTGGGCCTACACTGTAAGAAGCAAGGTTTTAGCGAACTCGACATGTGGCTACCACGATTTAACCCTGACAGGCATATCCTGAGAACAGTTGAGGGGGTGCTACCCTGTAACTGGATTGGCAAAAGGAGTTTCCCCATGATTTTGGCGCCTATTTTTGCCTCAGTAGTATGCGCGGCGTTTTTGTTTGGGGAAGACGAACCTATCAAGGAAGCCGCCCTTGTGAAGCATTGGATCCATGCGCGTGAGGAAGACAAGGATGGTGTGCAGGTCTACCGGGCCAAGGGATCGTTTGAGCCCAGACCGAGTCGGTTTCGCATGGAATATGATTTGGGCAGCAAGGGGGCCTGCCGCTACATGTGGCTATCCCCTTCGGATGGCCACATGCTGAAGCCGGGCAGTTGGAAACTGAAGCCTGCTATTCAGGTGGGTTCGGCTCCAATTTTAGAAGTGCGGGAGGGCGAACAGGCCCGCGCTTATTTTGTGGTGGAGTTGACCAAAACCATGCTGCGATTGAAAGAAGTTCCCCAACCATGAGTGGCTTGGACAGGACCGTTTTGGAAAAGCATCAAGTCAGCCGCCGGGTGGCCTTGGCCACCTTGAGCCTTTCACCCGCTGTGCTTTGGGCCGCAGACGATGCTGTGAGCCCATTCTTGAAAGGGATTTACGCTCCTGTTGCAGGAGAGATAGCAGACGACAAGTTGCAGGTGGAGGGTAAGCTGCCTGATCATCTGCATGGGTCGTACCTGCGCAACGGGCCCAACCCGCGCTTTGCACCCAAGGGCAAATACCACTGGTTTGATGGCGATGGCATGGTGCACGCTGTGCATCTGGCCCCTTCTGATACCAAGGTGCCCGCAAGGTATTTGTGTAGGCATGTGCGTACCGCTGGGCTGGAGGAGGAAGAGAAGGCGGGCAAATCACTCTTCCCTGGCTTGATGGAGTTGCCCGATCTGGCAAGGGTTGCGAAGGGCCGCGATGGCTACAAGAACGCCGCCAACACGGCGCTAGTATGGCACCACAACCAGCTATGGGCTTTGTGGGAAGGTGGCTGCCCCCACCGGATAGACCCCAAATCATTACAGACATTGGGAAGCGACCCCTTGGCTGGGGCTTGGAAAGGCGGATTCACCGCCCACCCGAAGGTGGATTCGGCCACAGGCGAGATGATCTTTTTTGGCTACAGTCCGACCAAGCCTTATCTGCGCCTTGGGATTTTGGACAAAGGCGGGCGGTTGACTGCCGCTCGCGATATTGATCTGCCCCGCTCAGTGATGCAGCATGATTTTGCCATCACGCCTGACTATGCGGTTTTTTTGGACATGCCGCAAACCTTCTCGCTGGCCAATTTAGCATTGGGCAAGGGTGTTTTTGGCTGGCAGCCCGAATTGGGCGCGCGCATTGGGCTGATCCCGCGGGCGGGCGGGCAGGCCAAATGGTTTGCCATTAGCCCCGGTTCGGTCTTCCACACGCTGAACGCTTGGCAAACAGCGCAAACGGTAACGCTGATTGCCTGTCGCATGCCCCGGTTCCCTGCTGAGGTGCTGGCTGGAGGTGCCACCGATTTGCCAGAAGCCGAGCGGCCCAGGCTATGGCGCTATGAAATCAATTTGACCAATTCCAAGGTCACTGAGGGGCCGCTAGATGATCCGGGCAGCGAGATGCCCCGCATGCGGGAGGATCGCATCTCTTTGGCCAACCGTTTTGCCTACACCTTGCGCACAGATTTTGCAGGTTGGCGCAAGCATGACTTGGTGAAAAACACCACTATTGCCCTGAATTTACCCGCGGGCTGGTCGGGTGCCGAGGCAGTCTTTGTGGCAACACCTGGAGCGCCTTCTGAAGACGGGGGCCATCTGCTTGCCTTTGTGCAACCACCAAGCGGCGAGCCTGCCCAGCTTTGGGTGATCGATGCTGCTTCTTTCAGCCCTGACCCGGTGGCCCGGGTAAAATTGCCGCGGCGGATACCGGCGGGATTCCACGGCTGCTGGGTTAGTTCTTAAATTATTCAGATCTTACAATTCGCCCGAATTCAAACCTGCGACCGATGGGGTTTTGAGTCTATCGGCCCGCTCCCAAGCTTCGAAACCGTCGCGTAGTTTGCAGGTGATAGGCCCGGGTTTGCCATCGCCTACCGGTTTTCCATCCAGCGTCACCAAAGGCAGCACCTTGGCGGTGGTGCTGGTGAGGAACAGCTCGGCAACCGAGCCAAGCTCCTCGGACCGAAGCGCTTTTTGCCGGCAGGGGATTGCCATGTCCGCCGCAATCTGCAGCACAATCTCGCGGGTGATGCCGGGAAGAATTCGGGGGTCGAGCGGGTGGGTGCGGATAATGCCATCGACCACCGCAAAGAGGCTGGAGTGGGCGCATTCGGTGACAACACCGTCTTCCTTGATGAGCACCGCCTCGACACACCCGGCGCGTTTTGCCGCCTCGGCCGCCAAAACACTGCCCAGCAAATTGATGCTCTTGATGTCGCAGCGGGCCCAACGCAAATCGGGGTGGGTAATCACCCCCGCACCGGTCTGGCGTAGGTGGGCTTTGTCATCCCCGAAATGCTGCACCAAAATCAGTGTGTTGGGTGGCGTATCAGACGGGAAGGCATGGGCGCGGGGGGCTGTGCCACGGGTGACCTGAAGGTAAACCATGGCATCGGTATGGCCCGAAGCTTTGAGGGTGGCGTCTAACTGGGACCGGAGCAGGTCCAAGTCGAGATTGGCTATCTGCAGGGCGCGCAGACTGCGGTCGAGCCGGCGCCAGTGGCGGTCGATTCCGTGTAGGCGCCCCTTGTCGACACGCACCACTTCGTAAATACCATCGCCAAAGACATGGCCACGATCCAAAACGCTGACAGTGGCATTTTCGGCCGGACCGATGACGCCGTTGACGCAGGCCAGAATTTTGCCGGTGGGAATTGTCATGGTTCTGAATCTCGCAAAGAGGTTTCAACCACCAGTTCCTGGGGGCCCGAAGGGTTGAGAATGGGTGGGCGAATGGGCAGTTTGAGGGTAAACCGTGTGCCCTTGCCTGGTGCGCTATCAGCCTCGAGGCTGCCGCCATGGGCCTCAAGCACCTTGCGCGCGGTGGGCAATCCCAGTCCGCTACCTCCGGACTTTGTCGAATAGAATGGCTTGAACATGTTCTCCAGCACCTCGGGTGGGATTCCGGTGCCTGTATCGATGATTTGCATGACCAGCCAATGGGCCTCTTCGCGAGCCAGCAAGGTGATTTCGCCCCCGTTAGGGATTGCCTGCAGGGCGTTAAGCAACAGGTTCAAGAGGGCCTGCTTGAACAGGTCTGGGTCCAGATGGACAGGAGGGAGGTCGGCTGGAAGGTAGACATTGACCCGAACATTGCCCGCCCGTGCGGTCGGTTCGAAAAAGTCGAGCAACTCTTCCAAAACCTTGCTGAGGGCATAGGGCCTCAGCATGAGATCCTTGACTCTGGTGAAGCGCAGGAAGTCGTTGGACACCTCGACTAGGCGGTTACACTCTGTCTGCAACCTGCTGATGCGGTCTAATGCCCTGCGTTCGCGCAGCGTCTGTGGATTTTCAAAGTCCTCAGCCAGCAACTGCATGCTGAGGGTGAGGGTGGAAAGGTGGTTCTTAATCTCGTGGATAAAGACCCCGGCTGTTTCGGCCAGCTCGGAATAATGCTCAAGTAGCATTGTCCATCCCCCATTTCAAACCTCTTGAATCGTAGCAGAAACGCTTGAGGGCCGCCCCACATGGTGTGAGACGGCCCTGCAAAAAATCAAGCGGTTCAAATGATCCAATTAGGCATCGTTGCCTGGAGCCTGAGACTCGCCGCCGTGGCTGTGGCCACCTTCCGCACCGTGGCTATGGCCACCTTCGTCGGAATGGCTTGGGCCGCCCTCTGGGCGAGCCTCGCTGCTGCGCTCGGGGCCCCTATCGCGGATGTCGGTGCGACCACCGCGATCACCGCCACGGCCGCCTCGGTCGCCACCACGGCCACCACGGTCGCCACCGCGGCCACCACGGTCGCCACCACGGCCACCGCGATCACCACCACGGCCACCGCGATCACCGCCACGGTCGCTTCGCTCGGGGCGCTGCTCGCCACCTTCTGGAGCTTCTGGAGCGCCTTCAGGGCGGGGCATTAGAACTTTGCGCGACAGCTTGACGCGGTCGTGCTCGTCGATTGCGATCACCTTGACTTGCATCAGGTCGCCAACTTTGCACACATCGCCAACGCTGCCGACATAGCCGGTATCGAGTTCGCTGATGTGGCACAGGCCATCGCGCCCGGGCAGGATTTCGACAAATGCGCCGAAGTCCTTGATGGAGGTGACCTTGCCCTCATAAACGCGGCCGACCTTCACCTCTTCGGTGATGGCTTCAACCCTGCGCTTGGCTGCCTCTGCACCTGCTGCATCGGAGTGCGAGATGTAGACGGTGCCATCGTCCTCGATCTCGATCTTGGCGCCGGTGCTTTCCTGGATGCCCTTGATATTCTTGCCGCCTGGCCCGATGAGCAGACCGATCTTCTCGGGATTGATGCGGGTGGTCAGCAAGCGTGGAGCGTTGGGCGAAATCTCTTCCTTCGGCTTCGACAAGGTGGCGAGCATGGTGCGCAGGATCTTGCGACGGGCAACGCGGGCCTTCTCGAGGGTTTCGCGGATGATCTCTTGGCTGATGCCGTTGATCTTGAGATCGAGCTGGATACCAGTGATTCCCAGGCCGGTTCCGGCAATCTTGAAATCCATGTCGCCGTAGTGGTCTTCGTCGCCTTGGATGTCAGCGAAGGTGACATGATGGTCGCCCTCTTTCACCAAGCCGATGGAGATGCCGGCGACTGGGTTGATGATTGGCACACCCGCGTCCATGAGGGCAAGGGTGCCACCGCAGACGCTGGCCATGCTGGAGCTGCCGTTGGATTCGAGAATGTCGGAAACCAGCCGGATGGTGTAGGGGAAGACCTCGGTGGTGGGGATGACGCTGCGGAGTGAGCGCTCAGCCAAGGCACCGTGACCAAATTCGCGACGACCAGGGCCGCGCATGGGCTTGCACTCGCCCACGGAGAACGGGGGGAAGTTGTAGTCGAGCATGAATTTCTTCGAGAATTCTTCGTTGAGCCCTTCGATGCGTTGCTCGTCTGAAGAGGTACCCAAGGTGATGGTGACCAAAGCCTGGGTTTCGCCTCGTTGGAACAGGGCTGAGCCGTGAACGCGGGGCAGCAGGCCATGCTCACAGTGCAGGGCGCGAATATCGTCCATGCCGCGACCGTCGATGCGTTTGCCGGCGAGGGTTGAGTCGCGGATGATTTTTTCTTCAACGGCCGAAAGGGCTGCGGAAATTTGGGCGGAATCAACAGCGGGAGTGACGGCTGGATCTGCGTACTCCGCCTTGATTTTGTCTTTCAGTTCTTTCACGGCTTTGGCGCGCTCGGCCTTGCCTTCGGTGAACTTGGCGGCCTTGAAAGCTTCGCCGTGCTTGTCATAAATCTTGGCGATGTACTGGTTGACTGGAGGCGCTGGAGGAAACACCTTCGCTGGCAGGCCTGCCTGGTGACGCAAATCTTCAATCGCCTGGACTACCAACTTGATCTGCTCATGGCTGAAGGCGATAGCCTCGAGCATGTCGGCCTCGGGCATTTCGCGAGCGAAGCCCTCAATCATTGTGATGGCGCCTTTGGTACCAGCCACCACGAGATCGAGGTCGCTCTCTTCCAGCTGCTGGTA
Source organism: uncultured Planctomycetaceae bacterium (assembly GCA_903912515.1). Taxonomy (GTDB): domain Bacteria; phylum Planctomycetota; class Planctomycetia; order Gemmatales; family Gemmataceae; genus UBA6894. Next base: position 2,997 of record CAIWHS010000235.1, on the reverse strand, counting down.
GGTGGGCATGGAGACAAGCTTGCCATTCACCCGCCCGATGCGCACCGCACCGGTTGGCTCGAGGAAGGGCAGGTGGGAGATGTGCAATGCGGCGCTTGCACCGATCATTCCCAAGACGTCGGGATCGTTTGCCTTGTCGGCGGACAAGGTGGTGATGAGGACCTGAACCTCGTTGATGTAGTTGACCGGAAAGAGTGGGCGAATGGGGCGGTCGGTCAGCCGGGAAGTGAGGGTTTCTTTCAGGCTGGGGCGGGTTTCACGCTTGATGTAACCACCGGGGAACTTGCCGGCTGCATAGGTCTTTTCGCGGTAATCAACGGTTAGTGGGAAGAAGTCGCGACCGGGAATGGCGCCGCCTTCGCAAGCGGTGGCTAGCAGCAGGGTCTCGCCCATGCCCACCACAACAGCGCCATGCGCTTGTTTGGCGAGTTTGCCGGTTTCGAGGATGAGGTTGGAATCGCCGAGGGGGAGTTCAAGTCGTGTGATCTTCATTGTTCTTTATCCTTGGTGCTTGATCTTTGGGGGGGGTTCCGGCTTTGCTACTTGAACGCCTTGGATTGCCAAAAGCGTGCCGAAATTTTCCCTGTATTTTCGAGAATCAAATCGCCGGTATAGTTTGTAATTCCTGTGCAGGAATCACTAAACCTTCAACACCTCGGCCAATGGCTAACCACTTGGGCCGCCAAGGGCTTGCCGCGGGTAATCCGCCAGGGAATGGCCGCGGGAAATGGACGCCTAACAAAAGACATCAGCGGACCGCATGGGAAATTTAGCAAATAGCGGTCCGACCCGTTTGCAAGGAATACTACCTCGAAACGGCAAAAGCCCGGGGTAGAAACCCCGGGCCCTTGAACAACTACTTCCTTAGGCCAAGCTCGCCGATGATTTTGACATAACGGCTTGGGTCCTTTGCCTTCACATATTTGAGAAGGCTTGCACGCTGGCTAACCATCTTCAAAAGGCCACGCCTGCTGGAGTGATCTTTCTTGTGGCTTTCCATGTGACTGTGAAGTTCCTTCATCCGCTCGGTCAGGAGGGCGATTTGCACCTCGGGTGAACCGGTATCTTCGGATTTTTTCTGGAACTTTGCGATGATCTCGCTACGACGCTCCTTGGTGACTGCCATCTTTTCCTCATCCAGCCCAGTTGTCCGTTGCGTCTGGTTGCGGAAATCCCGCAACCGAGAGGTACTCGGACCCACTCATTTTTTCCATTCAATCCGCCATCAGCTTACCAGATATGCCGCCCGATGCAATACATCGAACCAGTTCGGCTGCTTCCGGAGCCCATGTCGTAACTCGTCAGTTATCGGCACGACCGGAACCTTTTCCCAAAGGATTCAGGCAGTAAAAACAGGAAAATGAGAATTCTGGGCAACTTCAGTCGTTTAGGCTTGCCCGCAGTAGCCGATCCCTCAGGGCCAGCCAGCGACCTTCGGCATTTGGCAACTGAACCACAAGGAAGCCAATTAAATCTTTGTCAATCTTGTGCAATACCTTGTAAATGGAGCGCATCGCTTCGGCCGGGGTTGCCGGCAAAAGGATGGTTCCCGGCCCGGGTTGTAGCGCGAGCCACGCGTGGCGCTTCCCCTGTTGTTGCCAGACAGCGCAGCAAGCCCGTGCCTCGGCCTCAGACTGCACGCACACCACTTGGGCTTTGGGGGCATAATGGCGGCCCATGCGGCCGGGCGATTTTTCTGGCCCTTGTTTCCTTTTATCAGCTGAAGGCAGCAATGCTTCCGGATCGGATCCCAAGACTTGGGCTATTTCCTCAGGTGACAACGGGCCTGGCCGCAGCAAAACCGGGTGAGTTCCGCTGAGGTCGATGACCGTGCTTTCAACCCCTCGGCTACACGGGCCCGCCTCCACCAAGCCGGCAATTTTGCCGTCCAGCCCCTCTAGTACATGCTCACCCAAGGTGGGCGAAATGCCGCCGGATGGATTGGCGCTTGGTGCGGCCACGGGCACTCCCGCCAGCCTGAGCAGTTCCAATGCGACCGGATGCCCGGGAACCCTGATGGCGACCGTTTCACCTCCTGCAGTCACACCGGAAGGGATGGCTCCGCAGTGCGGTAGCACCAAGGTGAGAGGGCCGGGCCAGAAGGCGCGGGCTAAACGCTCGGCAGTATCCGGCCAAACAGAGCAGATAGTTTTGGCCGATTCCAGATCGGCAACATGGACAATGAGGGGATTGGCCCGCGGACGGCCCTTTGCTTGGTAAAGGCGGTCGATCGCGGCTGACGACAGGGCGTTGGCACCCAAGCCGTAGACAGTCTCGGTGGGAAAGGCCACCAACTGCCCTGCTGCCAGAAGGCTGGCGGCTTCGCGCAGGTCTTCTGGCCTTGGGTTTTCCGCATTCACTGTCCAGACGATGGTCATAGTCAAATCTGATAAAAGAGGTTGTCTTCAGTCGTTTGAGGCTCGGGCCCGCGAATGCGGAGGGATGGCTTGTCCATGGTCACCACCGTTCCGGGTGGCACGGACTGTGTCAGCCAGACACTCGAGCCGATGACAGCATTGCGGCCGATCGTCGTTTCGCCGCCCAAGATGGTTGCATTAGCGTAGACCACCACATCATCTTCCAAGGTCGGATGGCGCTTTTTGCCGCGAATGATGTTGCCTGCCGCATCGCGCGGAAAACTGACCGCTCCCAATGTCACGCCTTGGTACAGCTTGACCCGACATCCTATGTGGCAAGTCTCCCCAACAACGACCCCAGTACCGTGGTCGATGAAGAGTCCGGGCCCGATGGTGGCCCCCGGGTGAATATCTATCCCGGTACGGGAGTGCGCCAGTTCGGTCATCATGCGGGGCAGCAACGGCACTTCCAGCTTGAACATCTCATGGGCAAGGCGGTAAATAGTCACCGCCTCGATACCTGGATAGCAAAAGATAACTTCTTGGCAATTGCGCGCTGCCGGATCACCCGCAAAAGCGGCTTGGACATCCTCTTCGAGCGTCTGTCTGAGGCCGGGTAAACGGGACAAAAATGCCAGCG
>CAIWHS010000234.1 GCA_903912515.1 uncultured Planctomycetaceae bacterium | reverse complement strand
CTGATCAGGCTGGTCATAACCCAACGGCACCGCCATCGCACAACCGCGCGACAAGGGCCTGATCTCATCCCCTGCAGGAACCTCTATACCCGTCAAATTTCTAAATAGTGTGCTTTTACCGGCTCCTGTGGGGCCGTAAAGTGTGGCAACCAAGGCAAGTTTCCCGCCTTGTCGGCGCAACGCCCCAGCCCGCTCCAACAGGGCACACCACCCGGTGGGCAAATTCCTAATCTCCCCATGGTTTTCACCCAACAGGCGAATCAATTCCGGAACCAACACACTCAGTCGATCCGTTGCTGTTAAAAGCGATTCCAAATTCATGCTGTTTGTCCGTCAAAGCCTATAAAACTGGATATATATCAAATGATTATCACCATTTACCCATAGTAATATCTTACCGGATCGGGTTAAAAAGCACTCGGGGTTCATGCCAAAACCTGATTCCGTATAGCTCAAAGCTTTTTGGAGCAATTGTCAGGTAATTCCCTGAGGATGGTTTATGCCAAAATCTGATATCATACTCAACAATGCTGTTGTGTTTCGTATCGATCACTTCTCTCCGGGGTTGATCCATGGCACATTCCTCGACCCCTGAAGGGGTTCGCGCGGCCACTCTTGATCTTTTGGAAAAATACCAAGATTCGCTCGATAACGGGCAACCACTAACCCCTGAATTTTTGTGCTTGGACTGTCCCGATCTACTCAAACCTCTTCAAGAACAAATCAAGGCCTTGGCCCGTTGTCAGCAGGTCCTCTCGCCACCCGCCCAACCTCTGCCCCAACCCCTCGCCGGGCCCCGCACCCTCTTGGGGCGCTACCGACTCGACGCCCTTATAGGCGAGGGCGGCCACGGGCAGGTTTGGCGCGCACTCGATACCCAGTTGAATCGCATAGTGGCGGTGAAAGTGCCCAAACCATCCCGATGCCTAAAACCCAACGAAATCAGCCAACTGCTCGAAGAGGCCCGTCATGTGGCCCGCCTCAAACACCCCGGAATCGTACCCGTTTACGATGCTTGCCCGGAAGGGGCTGCCCATGTCGTCATTAGCGAATGGATCGACGGTCCCAACCTGCAAGCCTTTCTAACCAATGCCCCCCTTGGTCTTTCCCACTCCCTGTCACTCGCCTCTCAATTGGCAAGGGCCCTCGAATACAGCCATGGCCAAGGCATCATCCACCGGGATATCAAACCTGCCAACCTGCTCCTAAATGCCGATGGGCAGCTTCAGCTCTGCGACTTTGGCATTGCCGCCTCACAACAGGAATTGCTGGGAAACACCGACCACCGCTTCACCCTCGCCTACGCCAGCCCCGAGCAGATCCAGGGCGACACAGTCGATCACCGGTCCGATATTTGGAGCTTAGGGATTGTTTTATACGAAATGCTTGCAGGCCAAACACCATTCCAAGGCGACAGCCCGGCACTATGCCGCAAAGCTATCCTCAGCCAGCCCCCCCTCAAGCCAGACAGTACCGATCCTAAAATATGGCAAATATGCCTGAAATGCCTCGCGAAAAATCCAGCCGACCGCTACCCCACTGCCTCCAAACTGGCCGACGATCTCGAGGACGAACTGCTACGGCTGGAAGGGCTGGAAAGTGAAAGGGTTGCCCGGGCCCAGACCGGCCGCCGCCTTCTGGCAACTGCCGGATTCGCCGCAATAGCCCTGGTTGTGCTGGGCCTGCTGATTACCCTTGCGCCCCTTGCCCAGTTGGGTATCGCCACACAGGCCTCCGCCAGCGAATCCCCCACCGGCCAAATTGCGCAGGGCAATAAAACCATCCCCGCTTTGTCAGTCGAAGGTTCGCCCGGCATGCTAGATTGCCGTGATGGTGCCACACCCCTGCAAGTCCAGGCCATGCAAAAGGCTTGGTCCAGCCACTTGGGCGTCCCTGTCGAATGGCATTATGAATTGGATTCTGATTCGGTGATCTATTTCCGCCTGATACCGCCTGGAATTTACACCATGGGGTGGAGTGACCAAAGCTCATCCGCGCCAAGCGATGAGATCCCACGCACCGTGACCATCAGCCGCCCGTTTTACATGGCGCGCCACCAGACCACCCAGCGCGAATGGGAAATTCTTATGGGTGAGAACCCCAGTTGGTTCAGCCGCTTCGGCGGTGGCAGGTCCTTAGTTCAAGGGATGTCCACAGCCCGGCTCCCGGTCGAGTCCATCAGCCAAGACCTTGCATGGAAGGCGTGCGAAAAACTGTCCCAGCGCATGGGGGAACGCTGCTTCCTCCCCACCGAGGCCCAATGGGAATACGCCATGCGCGGTGGAAGCACCCACCATTTCCACTGGGGCCCAAATGCCCAAGATGGTATCAACACTTTCATTCGCTTGCCCGGAGAAGGCCAGCAAATTCCGCCCGCCCCCGATGGCAAAACCATGCCCGTGGAATCATACCAGCCAAACCCATTCGGCCTTCACGATACCCAAGGCAACCTGACTGAATGGTGTGCCGATTGGTACCAAAAAAACCCATCTCTTCAGTCCATCGACCCCTTCAATTCCACAGGGGACCTGCCTGTGACCCGTGGTGGCTCTTGGCGTGACACTCTCGAAGATTGTCGGGTATCCAGACG